>MEND01000273.1:7341-10592 GCA_001768975.1 Bacteroidetes bacterium GWA2_31_9
CGTTAATTACTGTAATCCCATCAATTGTATTGTCCAGAAACTCTCTTGAACTTGCAAAAAAATTATGTGAAAAAGTTGATATTAAAAACTATATAAAGGTTTAATAAAACATGGATATAAAATCGTTATGCTTTTTGAAGATTTTTTGAACGAATTGTATCAAATGAAATAATGAATATTAAACCAAAAACGCTAAGTCACAATACTATTTTTGCGACTTAGCGTCTCAGCGGTTAATAAAATGGTTTATTTATTTACCAAGCATTTCAGCAATTTCAACCATTTTTATAAAATCATTTCTGTAACCATCAGTATCTGTTCCTTTTGAGTTTTTTGCCAAAGTTAAAACATGGTTATAGCTAGCATTTGCTTTATGTTCAGAATCTCGAAGCAACATTCCAAACTCTGCAACTGACGAAGCAAAATGAATATTTTCTGTTGCTTTTAAATCAGATGCTTTAAATCTTTTTTCTATTAACAGACTTGTTTCTTCGTTTGGTTTTTTGTAACGAAGTTTTAAAGTCATAACATTTTTACTGTTAACTACTTGTGTTTTTTGATATTCGAGAGGGTCAACATTATTTGGATTTTCTTCAGAATCAGCCAGAATTAATTCATAAAGAGCAGTTACTGTATGTCCGCAGCCAATTTCTCCGGCATCTTTTTTATCGTTGTTAAAATCCTCTTTGTTTAACATTCTGTTTTCGTAACCAATTAATCTGTATGATTTTACTTGCGATGGATTAAACTCAACCTGAATTTTTACGTCTTTTGCAATTGTATAAAGAGTTCCCCAAAGTTCTTTTCCAAATACTTTTTTCGCTTCCAAAATATTGTCAATGTATGCGTAGTTTCCATTTCCTGCATTTGAAATGCTTTCCATTTTCGAATCTTTATAATTTCCCATTCCAAAACCAAGAATACTTAAAAATACACCGTCTTTTCGTTTTTCTTCAATAAGTCGAACCATTTCGGCATTGCTACTTGAACCAATATTAAAATCGCCATCAGTTGCAAGTATAACTCTGTTATTTCCGCCTAAAATGAAATTTTGTTTTGCAGTTTTATATGCTAATTCAATTCCGGCACCTCCAGCAGTTGAGCCACCCGATTGAAGTAAATCTAACGAAGCATTAATTTTTTCTTTTTGGTCGCCAGATGTTGGCTCAAGCACTAAACCTGCAGCTCCAGCATAAACTACTATTGAGATTTTATCTTTAGCACGAAGATTAGAAACTAAATATTTGAAAGACTGTTTAAGTAAAGGAAGCTTGTTTGCATCGCTCATTGAACCTGACACATCAATAAGAAATACCAAATTACTTGCAGGAATATCATTTTCATTAATATTTTCGCCTTTCAAGCCGATAAGCATTAACTTATGTTTTTCGTTCCATGGGCAATTATCCATTTCAACAGTTGACGAAAACGGATGTCCATCGGTTGGTTGTGCGTAAGTGTAATCAAAGTAATTAATTAGCTCTTCAATTCTTACAGCATCTTTTACAGGTTTTTGATTTTGATTAAGAAATCTTCTTATGTTTGAATATGAAGCACGGTCAACATCAATCGAAAAAGTTGATAATGGGTCGTTTACAACGTTTTTAAAAGTATTTTCGTTAATTACATCATACGACTCTGTATTAAATGGCTGTTCGTAGCTTAAATTATCGGCTGCCATTGTGTAACTAGCACATCCAACCGCTGACAGTTCTCTTTTTCCCATTTTAGTACAATTAGCAGAAATAGGCATTGCTTCATCTTTCGAAATTTCAATTTCTTTTAAATCAACTAATTCCTGATTTAGACTTACATTAATGTTAGTTTTCTGACCAACATTTACAATAACATTTTTGTTTACAGATGGTTCGTAGCCTAATGCACTTACTTTTAAAGTGTAAGTTCCAGCTTCTGCTTCAATAGAAAAATTACCATTAGCATCACTTGTTCCGCTTGAAATTGTCATACCTTTTTTCTGCAATAAAATATTTGCATAAGGGATAGGTTGAACACTTTGTTTTTCAGTAACTTTTCCTGTTACATTTCCTTTTTCTGATGTCATTACAACGAATGAGCATAAAAAGATTCCGAGAATTAAAATTGCATTTTTCATAACTTAAAATTTTTAGTTTAACATTTCTTTTTATGACATGATGAAATGAAATTGATTTTTCCATAAAATCGGATTAAAGTTTTTTTATTTTATATTTTTCAGAATTATATTATAAATTTATTGCCACGAATTACACTAATTTTTAATTTATTAACATAAATTTGGATTTTAAGAAATAAGCTCTATGGAACTGATTCATAAAGAAGAAGTATATGAAATTGTAGGTGTTTGTATGGAAGTGCACAAACAATTAGGGAAAGGATTTCTTGAAATTGTTTATAAGGATGCCATTGAATATGAGTTTAAAAAAAGAAATATCTTTTATGAAAGAGAAAAAGAATATATAATTCAATATAAAGATATTATCCTCCCTCATAAATTTTACGCAGATTTTACTGTATTTGATAAGATTATTCTTGAAGTAAAAGGTTGCAATGGTTTAGTTGATGAATTTTTTTCCCGAACTATTAACTATCTTGCAGCCTCTAAGTTAAAAGTTGGTTTATTAATAAATTTTGGAAAAGATTCTTTAGAATGGAAAAGAGTTGTTTTTTAAATTAGTGCAATTCGTGGCAATAAAAATAACTAACAATTACAACCTAATACTTGATTATAAATACTGACATAAAAAGCTTAACCGATTTAGAATTAATTGATGTTTACAAATCAAAAAATGATAAATCAATAATTGGTGAATTATTTAAACGATACACTCGTTTTGTTTTTGCTATTTGCATGAAGTATTTGAAAAATATTGAGAAAAGTGAAGAGGCTGTAATGCAGATTTTTGAAAAACTTTTCTCAGATTTATTAAAACACAATATCGAAAATTTTAAATCATGGCTTCATGTTGTAACGAAAAATTACTGCATGCAATTGCTTAGAAATGAGTCATACCAGATAAAACGAGAGACGGAAATAAAAAATACTACAGATGTTTTTATGGAAAAGCACGACTTTTTGTATCATGATATTGAAAACGACACAGAAGAAAAGCTTAATAAACTTGAAATGGCTGTAAATAGCTTATCAGATGAACAAAAAAGCTGTATTGATTTATTTTATTTACAAGAAAAATGTTACGATGAAGTTGCAAAAATAACAGGTTATACAATGAATCAGGTGAAAAGTTATATCC
>MEND01000273.1:10631-13602 GCA_001768975.1 Bacteroidetes bacterium GWA2_31_9
ATGTAGAAAAGCATTTAATTGATTGCGAAATGTGCTCTGATGAGCTTGAAGGTTTACAATTAATGCGAGATTCTGAAAAACTCAATCTAATTGTCGAAAGGATTAATAATCAAATTGATAATAAAACTAAAGTTAGAATTTTAAAACCACTTTTTTCTTTTGCTAGAATAGCTGCAGCAATTTTAGTTATTGTAATTATTGGCTCTTTCTATATTATTTATAATAATTTTCATAGTCTGAAAAATGATAAAGTTTTATCTGAAAATATTCAACAAGTAACTGCTAATGAACAACAAAAAGTTGAAACTAAAGCTGGCGAAAATTTAAAAACAGATTCTGCTCCAAATGAAGAAATTACATCAAATACAAGAAAGGTTATTGCTGAAAATAAGATAAATGGAGGAGAAGTAACAAAAGATGCTTTATCGAAATTGAGTTTTGCTGAAAAAAAGGAAATTGCAAAAGAAACTGAAGTAGATGCAATATTAGATAATGAAAGCAAAGTGTCATCTGGAGGAAATATGGGAGCTTCAACAATGGCAAGTTTTGAAGCTATTGATGATAGTCGCAACCAGATTGTATTAGAAGAAGCTAATATCCCAGTTGTTGATGAAAAACAGAAAGAAGAAACTATTGCAGATCAAACTATTGAACTAACAGGAAAAGCCTCTGTAACAGATTCCGAAGAAATTGTATTAAACACAAGTACCACAGTGTCAAAGTCAGATCGAAAAGGAGAAAAGAAAGCTAAATCTAATTCAGAAGATTCGTTTGCAGGTTTTCCTGTTGGCTCAGTTGATTCTGACAACAGCAAAGATGTAGAAATGGATAAAAATAAATATTATAGCTCTCAACCTGCTTCTAGTAATTCAAAAACTGTTTCACAAGAAAGAGAAAGAAGCTCATTTAATAATGACGATGCAGGAGCTGAACAATTATTAAATTTAGCAATTGATGATTACACTACTGAAAAATATAATGAAGCTAAAGATAAATTTGAAAAAATTATTGAAAACAAAAACTTTGCTTATTATCAAAAAGTTCAATGGTATTATGCTTTAACGCTAATTAAGCTTAAACACAACTTTAATGCTAAAAAAGTGCTTAATGACATTGTAAATACTCAAAATCATATTTATACAAAAGAAGCAAAAGAGCTACTTGATTCGCTATAAGTGAGTTATTTTGGCTTTTGTTTATTTTTTAAATCTATTTTTCTTTTCAAATTTGTTAAATCTGAAAAAACGGAAGATTTATATCTGTAATAATCCTAATTAGTGCTTCTAAGAAAAGAATGTATTTTTGGAAATACCAAAATTAAAATTTCAAAAATCAAATAAATCTCAAATTACAATTGCCTAATATCCAAACTGTTTTGAGAATTGAAGTTTTGAGAATTGGAATTTGTTTGACATTTGTTTTTTGTTTTTTGGAGTTTTCTTAGAGACACTAATTATATACTTTTTGTATTTATTATCAGTATAAATATGTTTAAATAAATGATTATCTGTATAGTAAGCATTTGTATTTTATTCAGAATAAATATTTAAAATGTACTAAGAGACTGTTTAAATTTATTGTTTTCTATTTATTATACAGATTTAAAATGCCACGAAGTCACAAGACCTGTTCCGATTTATCGGAAAACACAAAATCCCACAAAAAAGAAATCCATACTTAAAAGGCTAATTTAGTGAATTTTCGTGTTTTGGTGTTTTAGTGGCAAAAACAATTTCATTCTAATTTTAAACAATCTCTAACAACAATAGTCTATTTATTTTGTAAATCGGGTGTTTATTTATCAATGTAAGTGGTTAAAAACAAATCAGATATTTATATCCTTTTTAAATTTTAACATTTTTTTGCTTATTGTAAATATTGTTTTAAATTTGAGATTAAATTTAAATTAAAAAAGAATAAAGTCAGGAGTTACCGAAAAGCCTCAAGAGTAGGACAATCTAAATCAATAATTATGAAAAAAAATTTCTTATTATTAACATTTGCTTTTAGCTTTTGTTTTGTAAATTTTAGTTTTACACAATCAAAAAATGGTGCAGAAACTACTGATATTAAATATCGTAGAAGTTCTCTTCATACTATGTTGATTGAGGCCGATGATTTTCCTCGTAAGGAAACAGTTATTAAAGCTTACAATAATGCTCCTTTTCCAGATAAATATAACAATCATACAATTTCAATTAAATCGTTTGATCCAAAGAATTATCCAGTAACTAATGCAGATAGAGAAGCAGCAGGAATTAAACCTACAAAAGAAAAAGATGGTAAAGAAGCAGCCGGAAGCGAATCTGCTGATATGCCAATAGTAATTAATAAATTCTTAAAAGATAAGAAGATAGCAAGTCAATTAGCTGCTAAATGGTTTAACCGCCAAGACGATGGCTCATTTGATATGAACTTAATTGGTGAAAGAGGCTCTTATGATGCTACTGAAATGGCGGCAAATATTGCAAAAGGTTCAGCTAGAGGAGTATCTTCATTAGCAGACGCAGGTGAAGAGTTAATAAAAAACACATTTGTTGTAATTTCAAGTCTAAATTTTGTTAGTAATGAAATAGCTGCCTCAGTTGCAAGAGAAACTGCAAAGATTGCAGCTGAAAAAATAAAAATTCCAGCAGCAAAACAAGCCGCAATTAAATCAGCAGATGCTACTTACGAAAAAGCTAAAGAAGGCTATTCTGTTTGGACAACAGCATTTCTATTCAGACTAAAATGGAATGATTCTATTGCTGCAGTATTTTATAATGATTTATGGATGGATAAATCCAATATTGACCCAAAGAAAAAAGAAGCATTTGACAACACAGATATTTTTGAACTTGAGTTAATTGGAGATGAAAATGCAACTAGTTTAGTCTTATTTTCCTTAAAAGAAAAACGAACAGAAGATCAAATTGTTGAAATTGCAACTATAAGAAATATTGATGCTGTATATGCAAAATTGCAGAAAAAT
>MEND01000273.1:13618-15762 GCA_001768975.1 Bacteroidetes bacterium GWA2_31_9
AAAAACTGGATTAACAAAATACGACAGCAAAGGAAAAATTTCTGTTGATAAAGACTTAATCTGGGATAACAGATATAATGCAGGTGATGATCCAATTGAAGCAGAAGGCGAACCAAAACCTGTTCTTGATAGAACTACCTTTAAAGGTGGAAAGAAATTTTATCCTGGAATGCTAATAAGACAAGTAAAATAATTAATCATTAATAAATCAAATTTATGAAAAATTTAATCACGAAAGTTAGTTACATAGTAATTCTTTCTTTGTTTATTTCGTTAACTGCTTCTGCACAAGCAAAAAAGAAAGCAGATAAAGACACTGAAAACTGGAGATATGAAATCGAATGTGTTTCTACAGGAGCTGCTGGAACTTATTTAATTAAAGTTTGGTCATATTCTAAAAAACCAAATGTTGCAATGGAACAAGCTAAAAAGAACGCTGTTCACGGTGTCATTTTTAAAGGTTTTTCTGGAGCAGGTGCTGGTTGTACTCAAAAACCACTTACAAATGACCCATCAGTAGAAGAAGAAAAAGGCGATTTCTTTAAAGAATTCTTTGATGATGGAGGTAAATATATGAAGTTTGTAAATGTATCTAATGATGGTGCAGTTGCTGCTGGCGATGTTTTGAAAATTGGAAAAGAATATAAAGTAGGAGTTGTAGTTTCAGTTTTAAAAGATAATCTTAGAAAAGATTTAGAAGCAGCAGGAATTATTAAAGGACTTGATGGAGGTTTATTTTAAAAACTAATATTATGAAAAATAAAGTTTTAAATTTTTCAATATCATTACTTTTTATTATCACTTTTTCTATATCTGGTTTTGCACAAAAGAGTATTGGCGGATATTATACTTATGAAACCGAATGCCTTGGTGTTGAATTAGATGGTTCACAAACTGTTAAGTCATGGGGAAACGGTAGAAATCGTGAAGATGCTATTGAACAAGCTAAAAAAAATGCAATCAGAGATGTTTTATTTAATGGAATTAAAAAAGGCAAGCCCGATTGTAACGTTAAACCTGTTATTTTTGAAGTAAATGCACAAGAAAAATATGAAGATTATTTCAATAAATTTTTTGCTGATGGTGGTGAGTACGACAAATTTTGTTCTCCAAAAGATGGTTCAAAATATCATGTCGAAGTTATAAAAGATAGAAAAAAAGCAGGCTCACAAGAAACATATGGATTAATTGTTCGTGTGTTGAGAGCCGATTTAAAAGCAAAAATGAAAGAAGATAATATTATACAATCTACTTCAACTATTTCATCTCAAAATACAACAACACAAAGTCCTTCAAATCAAAATGATGCAGTTTCAAACACAAATGATTCAAATACTAGTGAAGAACCTCAATATCGTGGCGACCCATTGAAAGGACTTGACGTTTCTACTGCAAAAAAAGAGATGGAAATAGGCAATTATTATGCTTTAATAATAGGAATTGATAACTATACTGGTGAATGGCCAAAGCTTAAAAATGCAGTTGCCGATGCAAAAGCAGTTGAAGGTTTATTAAAGGAGAAATATCGTTTTAATACTTTTCATACTTTATATAATGAAAAGGCTACAAGAGACAATGTTATCAAAGAGTTTGAATGGTTGGTACAGAATGTAAAGTCTAAGGATAATGTTTTGATTTATTATTCTGGTCATGGCGATTTCAAACAGGAATTAAACAAAGGTTACTGGGTTCCTGTTGATGCAGCTAAACAATCAACTTCTAATTATATTTCAAACAACGATATTCAAACATTTTTAGGAGGAATTAAATCAAGTCATACACTTTTAATTTCCGATGCTTGTTTTAGCGGCGATATTTTCAGAGGAAAAACAGTTTCGTTTCCTTACGAAAATACTGAAAAGTATTATCAAAAAGTTTATAATTTACCATCCAGAAAAGCAATATCTTCTGGCGGAATTGAACCCGTAATGGACGGCGGTAGAGACGGTCACTCGGTTTTTGCATATTATTTATTAAAGTCTCTTAACACAAATTCAAACAAATATTTTGATGCAAGCCAACTTTACGAAAACATTAAAATTCCAATCGTCAACAATTCAGAGCAAACACCTAATTTTCAGCCAATAAAAGATAGTGGCGACGAAGGTGGTCAATTTCTTTTTATACTTAAAGATAATGAATAA
>MEND01000273.1:15829-24603 GCA_001768975.1 Bacteroidetes bacterium GWA2_31_9
GTGATGTTTGGTGTAATACAAATGGTTATATGATGGAGTTCGATAATCAAGGAACTAAAGTTAAAATTCCAGATTATAAAAAAGCATTACAAGAAAATGCTGATTTAATAAATGTGATTAGTAAAATTAATGGTTTAATGGCTGAAAGAGGTTTCCCTTTGAAAAATATGGAATCTGCAATTAAGACTTTAGAATCTGAAAGTGCCGAAGATGCTATGTTAACAAGCAAAGGTGGAGCAAGCGTAAACGAAAGTCCAATTGATAAACTTAAAAAAGTTGCAAAAGCTGATATTATTATGCAGTTAACATGGACTATGAATGCTACTGGTCCTAAAAAATCAATAACTTTCAACTTACAAGGTTTAGATTCTTATACAGATAAGCAAGTTGCTACAGCAGTTGGAACAGGAGCACCATCGTTTTCTGCAGAAATACCAGTTTTATTAGAAGAAGCTGTTCTTGCTCATCTTGACAATTTCAACGCATCACTTCAAGCACATTTTGAAGATATGGGAACAAACGGACGTGAAATTATCATTAGAGTTAAGAAATTTGATTCTTGGGAAGACGATTTAGAAACTGAATTTGAAGGCAAAGAATTGTCTGCAGTTATTGAAGGTTGGATGACAGAAAATACTGTAAAAGGTAAATTTAACACTTCAGATGCAACCGAAAATATGATGCTTTTTGAACAAGTAAGAATTCCTCTTTATGATGCAAATGGGAAAGCAATTGATGCAAGAGGTTTTGCTAAAGGATTACAAAAATTTCTAAAAGAACCTCCATATAACATTACTAATAAGCTTATGATGAAAGGTCTTGGTCAAGCTGTTATCGTTCTTGGTGATAAATAATATATAATTTAATTGTAATTAATATGAAAAAAATATTTTTAATTGTTTTGGCTTTAATAGTTTATAGTTACTCAATTCAAGCTCAAAACTCAGAAGGTAAAATGGACGATAAAGGAAGATTAGCCCTTACTGCGTGGGTTCCTGAACAAATAGAAGGAATGCCTGAAGCATCAAGACAAAATCTTGAAAATAAACTTAAACAAATTATTACGGCAAATGGAATGAGTGCGAGTCCGTTTAGTTCAAGATTTATAATTACTGCTAATGTTACAGTTGTTACAAAAGATATGACTGCAACTGCACCTCCAATGCAAGCATATACTCTTGATGTAACTTTCTATGTTGGTGATGGTTTTGAAGGAAAAAGTTTTGCTAGTTATACATCAACTATAAAAGGTGTTGGTGCAAACGAAACAAAAGCATATACAGCAGCTTTAAAAAATATTAAAACCAATGATCCAGGATATCAGGCTTTTATTGAAAAAGGAAAAGCTAAAATAATTGAATATTACAATTCACAATGTGATTTCATTATTAAAGAAGCCAAAACACTTGCAACTCAAAATAAGTTTGAAGAAGCAATCTGGAAATTAACAAGCGTACCAGATGTTTGTGCCGATTGTTATAATAAATGTATGGATGCAGTCGCTCCTATTTATAAACAACAAATTGATAGAGATTGTAAGTTAAAATTGACAGAAGCTAACAATTTATGGGCTGCAAATCAAACTGTTGATGCTGCAAATCAAGTTGGTGCAATTGTTTCAACTATTGAACCAGAAGCAGCTTGTTTCGGCGAAGTGAAAGCTCTTTCCAACAAAATTGCTGCAAGAGTTAAAGAACTTGATGCTCGAGAATGGAACTATACATTAAAAGAACAAGCTCAAGAAAGCGAAAGAATTAAAGCATACAGAGATATAGGTGTTGCTTATGGCAATGGTCAACCACAAAATGTAACTTATAAAAGTTTATGGTAGAATCTATTTTTTAATAATTTCATAAGCTGAGTTGCATTTTTGTAACTCAGCTTTTTTAATTTAAATTTCAAGTGTTTACAAACATAGGTTGAAATTTTTGATAATAGTTATTAGATGTTTTTTTTGATTATTTTGGAAATAATCTTTTTATTGAATTAAACTTAAACGAAAATATTAATGAGAATAATCGTAGCAGGTGACGGAGAAGTCGGAATTCATCTAGCTAAATTTCTTACTGAAGAAAATCATAATATAACTGTAATTGATTTGCACTCAGATTTAATGAAAAATCTTGAAGATCATTACGACTTAATGACTATTACCGGAGACCCGACTTCTCCAGCTGTTTTAAATGAGGCTATTGTGCATAAGGCAGACTTAGTATTGGCAGTATTGCACGATGAAAAAATAAACATTATAACAGCAATTCTTGCAAAAAAACTTGGAGCTAAAAAATGTATAGCTAGAGTTACAAATGCAGAATATTTAAAAAAAGAAAATATTGAATTATTTCGAAGCCTTGGAATTGATGCATTAGTGTGTCCTGAAAGAATTGCTACTGAGGAAATTATTCGATTACTAAATAAATCTGCGGCTACAGAAGCATTTGATTTTTCTGATGGTAAATTATCACTTTATCTATTAAAGCTTGACGAAAATGCTCTGATTTATAATAAAAAACTTTCTCAGATTGCAATAGAGAATCCACATTTGAATTTCAGAGCAGTTGCAATTCATAGAAATTCAAAGACAATAATACCAAAAGGAAATGATGAGTTTTTACTTAACGATTTAGCTTATGTAATTACAAAACCAGAAGGTGTAAATAATTTATTTAAGCTTGGTGGTAAAGCTCGTATTGATATTAAAAACATTATGATAATTGGTGGTAGTAGGATTGGTCGTTCTACTGCAAAAATTCTTGAACACGATTATAAAATAAAATTATTAGATGTTGATAAGAAAATCTGCGAAAATCTCTCAGACGAATTATCAAAAACTTTAATAATAAATGGTGATGGCAGAAGTGTAGAACTTCTTGAAGATGAAGGAATTAAAAATGTTGATGCATTTATAGCTGTTACTGACAACTCTGAAACTAATATCTTTACTTGCCTTATGGCAATGAAATATGGAGTTAAAAAGACAATAGCATTAGTTGATGATATTAATTATATTGACATTTCACATAGTATTGGAATTGATACAATTATAAATAAAAAGCAAATTACTGCTAGTTACATAGTTAGGTTTACAATGAAAGCAGAGGTTTCTTCTATGAAATGTTTAAATGGAGTTGATGCTGAAGTATTAGAGTTTGTTGTAAAGGCAGGTTCATTAATAACAAGGAAACCGTTGATGGAAATAAGATTTCCTGAAGGAGCAATTATTGGTGGAGTTGTAAGGGGTAAAGATAGCTATGTTGCTGTTGGTCAATTGCAGATTCAGGAAAAGGATAAAGTAGTTGTTTTTGCAATGCCATCTGCTATTCATGAAGTTGAAAAATATTTTTCTTAAAAGATTTTTGATAAAATATGTCTAATTGGTCGTCATTAAATATAAATATCATTGTTAAATTTATTGGAATTCTTCTGGTAATTGAAGGTTTATTTATGTTAACGGCTTTGCCTTTTTCAATTTATTATGGCGAAAATTTAATGCCGATTATTTATGCAGCAAATATTACATTGATTGCTGGTGGAATTATGTGGCTTTTTACAAGAAATTATAAAGACCAGAATGTTGGACGTAGAGAAGGTTTTATAATGGTTACACTAACTTGGGTTGCATTTTCGCTGTTTGGTGCATTACCATTTTATATTAGTAAAGAAATTCCAAATTATACTGATGCTTTTTTTGAAACTATGTCGGGATTTACGACGACAGGAGCCTCAATCTTAACAGATATTGAGTCGGTATCAAAAGGATTACTATTTTGGAGAAGCATGACCCACTGGATGGGTGGAATGGGAATTATTGTACTTTCTTTAGCTGTACTTCCATTGTTAGGGATAGGAGGGATGCAACTATTTATAGCCGAAGTTCCTGGTCCTGTTCCTGATAAATTACATCCTCGTGTTACAGAAACTGCTAAGAGATTATGGGCAATTTATGTATTAATAACTTTTGCTGAAATAATTTTTTTAATGTTTGGAGGAATGCCATTTTTCGACTCAATTTGCCATTCTTTTGGGACCATGGCAACTGGTGGATTTTCGACAAAGAATGATAGTATTGCAGGTTATTCACCTTATATTCAGTATGTAATTACATTTTTTATGATTCTTGCAGGGATGAATTTTACTCTGCATTATTTTGCATTAAAGAGGAAATTTCAAAAAGTTATTTCCAACGAAGAATTAAAAGCTTATTTGTTTATTATTTTTTCAACTGTAATTGTAATAACAATATTTCTAGTTTTTCTGAGTGATTATGGTGTTGAAAAAGCTTTTAGAGATGGTATTTTTCAGGTTGTTTCTATAATAACTACTACAGGATTTGTTTCTGCTGATTATTTGCAATGGCCTGTTTATCTTTGGTTTTTAATATTTTTATTGATGTTTATTGGTGGATGTGCTGGTTCTACAGGAGGTGGAACAAAAGTTGCTAGACAATTATTGCTTTTTAAAAATACGATTCTGGAATTGAAACGTATGATTCATCCTAAAGCTGTAATTCCTGTTAAATTGAACAAAAAGAATGTTCCACAAGAAATCGTAACCAATGTAATGGCATTTATAATAATTTATGTGTTTATTTTTATAATTAGCTCTGTGCTAATGTCTTTTATTGGACTAGATTTTGAAACCGCAGTAGGATCAGTTGCTGCAACCTTAGGAAATATTGGACCAGGAATTGGCGATGTTGGTCCTGTTGATAATTATGCATCTATCTCTGATACAGGCAAGTGGTTTTTGTCTTTATTGATGCTCCTTGGTCGTTTGGAGATATTTACTGTGTTACTTCTTATAACTCCATATTTCTGGAGAAAATAAAAAATTATTTATTTGAAAGCTTTCCTTTTGTTTTAAGCATACACATACAAGGACCATTTAGCTCGCCTTTGAAATCTTTTTTAACAGGAAAGCCATCTTTTTCCCATTCAAGAATTCCTCCAATCAGATTTGCAATATTTTCAAAGCCAGATTCTTTAAGTTTCAAAACAATTGGTTTACTGTTTATTCCAAATGCATCAGCTATAATTACAGGTTTGTCTTTTGGAATTAAACTTAGGTTTTTTTCTAACTCGCTTTTGGGAATATTTAAAACATTTTCAACATCAAAAACTTTATAACTGATGTCATAAAATTCTCGAATATCAACTAAAACAGCTCCTTGTTCAATACACTGAATCGCTTCGCTACCTGAAAGATGCTGAATTCCGTTAATTAAAAAACCTTTATTTTCAAAAATGTTATTCATTATAAATTCGATTGATATTCGAGAAATTGATTTAAACTCTTTTGTTTAAGTTCATTAAAATGAAAATTAATATTCTTAAACAAATAATTATGGATTTCATTTTCGCTAAGACAAGTATATTTATCTTTAAATGAATTTATTGCAAGCGGAATATTTTCAACACCAAATTTTAAAGCTTGATTAACTTTGTCAATAAATTTAATGTCAATATTTTTATTCGCAACCCAAACTGCAAATGTAAAAGGGAGTTTTGTAAAATTATACCATTCAAGAGCAAGATCGTAGCCATATTTAAAATCACTATCAACATCAAAAACTCTGTCGCCAATTACAACTCCAGCTGTTTTATTTTTAATCTGACCAATATAGCCTTGTTCCGCACTTATAAATTCAGGATTAATTTTCCAGTAATGTTTAGCTAATATTCTTGCAAGATTTATTGATGTTAACGATTGATAATCAAGCAATAATGATTCTATTTCATTTAAAGGAACTTGGCTGTATAATTTTACAGTAAAAACCTCTTTATCTGTACTTAAACAAAATGGAGATATTATTTTAAATTCTTTTAATGATAACAATGAGCCAACAGGAACTAATCCAATATCTGCCTCATTTTCAATTATTTTTCTTGCACACTTTGATGGAACATCTAGCGAAATATCAGCAATTTCGGAAATTCCAAATGTATTATATAATCCGTATAAAAAAGGAATTGTATTAAGATACGATACTGCACTGATTCTTACTTTGTTCATTGCTAATGTTTTCGGTTTGATGAATTTCTGTCATTGCTATACTTGCTGCAATGGCTGAAACAATTGCAAAAAATGGAGCAATTGAAGCTCCGCAAAATGGTATTAATAATGTAAATCCAAAAATTCCACCATTTGTAATAGCAGTCCATTTGTACTTTCGTATAATCTTTACGCTATTTGAAATGCTAAGTCTTTGTCGTTCAATTGAATAATCCATAAATGAAAAGCCATAAAAATATGACGATAATATAAATATAAAAATAGAACTAACAATTGAAACAATCCATCCGAGTACAGGAATAAAACCTATTATTAAAATTCCTAAAAATATTCCGGTTTGAATCAACATATTTCTTAATGCTAATAAAATACCTCTGAAAATATCTCTTGCAAATTGCTCTATATTAAAAGGATAGTTTTTGCCTGTTACAATTTGCTCGGTTTTTTCGGATAAATAAGCCAACAATGGCGACATTAAAATTATTATCAAATATCCACCAAAAAAGCTAAAAGCAAAAAAGAAAATAATTGTAAAAGATATTCCTATAATCCACGATACTGCTCCTTTTAAAAATCCAGATAAAAAGAAATCTGCATTTTCAAGATTAGTTGCACCAAGTATTGTACTTTTAAGATATTCAGCAAGTTGATCTTTTAATTCAAAACCCGTAAATAACAGAATTATATATAAAATCAATGGTATAAATAAAGTCCACCATAAGTTATGTCGGAAAAGTATATTAAATGCTTTTCCATAAGATGAAAAACCTAAACCGATATTTTTTGAAAATGACATAAAAGGTAAAAGAGAGTTTGAGGTTTGAAGTTTGAAGTTTGAAGTTTGACGTTTGAAGTTGAGGTTTGAGGTTAGCTACGCAGTTCATTCCTTCATTCTTTCATTCCTAAATTTCTAAATCAAACTTACGAATCCATTTTGATATGTTCCAATAACTGCTAACATTATAAATAATTTAATAATATTTACAAATATACAAAATTGTAAAATTGTTTAGACTCAACTTTGTTATAATTTCAAAAAAATCATAAATCAGATTTTAAAATGCACTACTTTTATTGCTATATTTATAAAAATCATGTAGGTTTGCCCTATACAAAGCTTTAAAAAATAAAACGTTATGACTCTTAATGAATTAACTGCAATCTCTCCTGTTGACGGACGATATCGAAGTAAAATTTGTGAACTTTCTGAATATTTTTCAGAATATGCTTTAATCAGATACAGATTGAAAGTTGAGGTTGAATATTTTATTAAACTTTGTAAAATTCCATTGCCTCAATTGAAAGATGTTAATCATAAAAGTTTTTCTAAACTTCAACAATTATATCGTCAATTTGATTGTACTGAAGCTTTAGAAGTTAAAAAGATTGAAAAGGTATTAAATCACGATGTTAAAGCTGTTGAAGTTTATATTAGAAACAAATTCGATGAACTTGGATTGGGAAAATATAAAGAATTTATTCACTTTGGATTAACTTCTCAAGATATAAACAACACGGCAATTCCATATTCTTTAAAAGATTCGATGATAGAAGTTTACTTCCCAGCATTGAACGATTTAATTAGTACTTTATCTCTTTTAAGCAATAAATGGGCTAATGTTCCTATGCTTGCTCATACACATGGACAGCCTGCTTCACCAACAAGAGTTGGTAAGGAAGTAAAGGTTTTTATTGAACGCCTCGAAAAGCAATTAAGCTTGCTTCAATTAATTCCTTTTTCAGCAAAATTTGGTGGGGCAACTGGTAACTTTAATGCACATTTTGTTGCATATCCTGAAATTGACTGGGTTGATTTTGGAAATGCTTTTGTAAATAATGATTTAGATTTGTGTCGTTCGCAAACCACTACTCAAATAGAACATTACGATAATATTGCTGCTATTTTCGATAATCTAAAGCGCATAAATACTATAATGATTGACTTATGTCGTGATATGTGGACATATATTTCAATGAATTATTTTAAACAGAAAATTAATGAAAATGAAGTAGGTTCTTCTGCCATGCCTCATAAAGTAAATCCTATAGATTTTGAAAATTCTGAAGGAAATTTGGGTGTAGCTAATGCAATTTTTGAACATCTATCTGCAAAACTTCCAGTTTCTCGTTTGCAAAGAGACTTAACCGATTCAACTGTCTTAAGGAATATTGGAGTTCCTTTGGCACATACTTTACTTGCAATTAAATCGTTAGTAAAAGGTTTAAATAAACTCGTAATTAATGAAGAAAAACTACAAAGCGATTTAGAAGATAACTGGACTGTAGTTGCCGAGGCTTTGCAAACAATTTTACGCCGCGAGGGTTATGCAAATCCTTATGAATTGCTTAAAAAACTCACAAGAACAAACAAAAAACTTGATAAAGAAACTCTTCATTATTTTATCGATACTCTTGAAATAGAGCGACATATAAAAGATGAATTGAAAAAAATTACACCGAATAATTATACTGGTATCTTGTAATAAAATCAATTTAAATATGACAAAAGAAATATCAATATGGAAGCCAATCAGTTTTAATGACAATTGGTTAAATACAAGCACTTTGAAACTTGATAGTTTAGCTCCATCTTGGTTTAGAAAAAGAGATACACTTACAGAAGACTCCGAAGAATATAAAGAGTTCTTAAATAGATTAAAACGCCAACATGCTGTTGAAACTGGAATAGTTGAAAAATTATATGATTTAAAGGAAGGAATTACTCAAACTTTTATTAAAGAAGGATTTGTTGAATCGTATTT
>MEND01000273.1:24656-33895 GCA_001768975.1 Bacteroidetes bacterium GWA2_31_9
CAAGATACAACTACTGCAATTGATTCATTAGGAAATATTGTAACAATTAATCTCCTTAAAGGCAAGTTCAAACAGCATGAAAATAATCCTAAAAGAGAAGATGGAACAATTTATTTATATTGTCCTCCATTACAGGTTGACTCTGAAATGGAAAACTTAATAAATATATTAGATGATTTAGAAAAAAAACAAGTTAAACCAATCATTATTGCATCATGGTTTCATCATGCATTTACCCAAATACATCCTTTTCAGGATGGAAATGGACGTATTGCTCGCTTATTAGCAAGTTTAATTTTAATTAAACATAAATTATTTCCGTTTACTGTACGAGGAAAAGAAAAGAAAAAATACATTGATAGCCTTGAGCTTGCAGATAATAGAAAACCTCAAAGTTTAATAGACTTTTTTTGTGAAGTTGAAAAAAGAAATATTGAAGAAGCACTAAATCAGAATTTTCAATTTGCATATTCAAAGACTTCGTTTACAGATGTTGCAGATGTGTTTTCTAAAAAATTAGAATCATGGAAACAAAAAACATTAAAAAGTAAGACTGAGCTATTCGAAATTAATCGAAATAAAATTTTTGAAATATGTAATTTTTTTCTAAATGAATTAAAGCAAAATTTAATAGAGAAATTAAAAGGAAACGCAGAGATATTTATAGAAACTTGTTCTCCAAATAATGTAGAAAAAAGGACAAATTATACTATTCAAATTTCAGAATATGCCAAAACACATAATTATTTTTTTAATCGAACAATGCCAAGGGGGTGGTTTAGGTTTGTAATTAAATTATCAAAAGAAAGGCAATATCAATTAATAATTTCAATACATCATTTTGGATATGATGATTCAACAATTGCGATTGGTGCTTTTTTAGATTTTATAGAACCAATGATATTGGAAGTTGAAAATAAAAGAATAAGTGTTAAACGCAAAAAAAATATTATTGCAAAACTTCCTTTTGAAATAGCTCCATTAACTGTTTCATTAGATGTAAAAATTAATGATTTAGAAAACGAAATAAAATCATTTTTACAGGATACAGTTACTCTTACATTAGCACAAATAGCGAGTGAGATAAATTAAGCTAAAAATAAAATTTAAAAACTATAAATTATTAAATGAAAAAAGTCTTCAAATTATTATACTACGCAAAACCTTACTGGGGAAGTGCTGCATTAAATGTTTTATTTAATTTACTGTCGGTAATTTTTTCTCTTTTTTCGTTAACAATGGCAATTCCTTTTATGGGAATTTTATTTGATACGCAAAAGCTTGTATTAACTGCTCCAATACTAGAGTTTTCAGCAAAATCAATTCAAGAAAATTTCTATTATTTACTTAGCCAAATGATAATTGAAAATGGCAAAGCATCTGCTTTATTGATTGTGTGTATTGTGGTTGTATGTATGACATTATTTAAAACAGGATTTAAGTATGCTGCTGATTTTTTTATGACTAATGTAAGAGTAAATATAGTTCGGGATATTAGAAATGATGTGTATAAAAAATTGTTATCGTTGCCTTTATCATATTATTCTGAATCAAAAAAAGGAGATATAATGTCAAGAATGTCTTCAGATGTTAATGAAGTTGAAATTTCAATAATGAGCTCAATTGAGATTATTTTCAGAGAGCCAATTACGATTGTAATTTATCTAGTTTCATTATTAATTATTAGTCCGGGATTGACCGTTTTTGCTTTAGTTTTATTGCCTGTAAGTGCTATTATTATTGGAAGAATTGGAAAAACTCTTAAAAAAACTTCTTTAAAAGGAATGAGACGAATGGGAGTTTTATCTTCAATTGTTGAAGAAACGCTTTCCGGTCTTAAAATAATTAAAGCTTTTAATGCTGAAAATAAGCTTTTTAGTAGATTTAATAACACAAATTTATCTTTCAGCAATTTGCTTATTAAAATGAACCGTAGAAGATATTTAGCATCTCCTGTTAGCGAAATGCTAGGAACTATTGTTATGGTAATTATAATGTATTATGGAGGCTCTTTAGTGCTAAATAACGACAGTGCTTTAACATCTCAATCATTTATTGGTTACTTGATAATTTTTTCACAAATAATTAGTCCGGCTAAAGCTTTTTCAATGGCTTCGTATAATATTCAAAAAGGAGTAGCTTCGGTTGAAAGAATTGAGGAAATTATTAATGCGCCTGATAAAATTGATGAAATTGAAAATCCGGTTATTATAGATGAATTTAAAGACAAAATTGAATTCAAAAATGTATATTTCAAGTATAACGAAGAGTACGTTTTAAAGAATATTAACTTTACTATAGAAAAAGGAAAATCAGTTGCTCTGGTTGGTCAATCAGGTTCTGGAAAATCTACAATTGTTGACCTTTTGCCACGTTTCCACGATGTAAATGAAGGAGATATTTTAATTGATGGAATTTCTATCAAAAATTATCAAATCAAGAGTTTGCGAAAATTGATGGGAAATGTTAGTCAGGAAGCAATTTTATTTAACGATACAATCTTCAACAATATAGCTTTTGGAATGGACGATGCACAGCTCGAAGATGTTCAAAATGCTGCAAAAGTTGCTAATGCTTTCGACTTTATTAATGAAAAAGAAAACGATTTTTATTCAACAATAGGAGATAGAGGTGGAAAATTGTCTGGCGGTGAACGTCAGCGAATTAGCATAGCACGTGCTGTTATGAAAAATCCACCAATTCTTATTATGGACGAAGCAACATCTGCATTAGATTCAGAATCGGAAAGACTTGTTCAGGACGCTCTTACAAAATTATTAGAAAACAGAACTTCTGTTATAATTGCACATCGTTTGTCAACTGTGCAACATGCCGATTTAATTCTTGTTATTAACGAAGGAGAAATTGTTGAAAGAGGAACTCATCAACAATTATTAGAATTAAATGGTACTTACAAAAGATTACACGATTATCAGCTGATTAAAGAGTAATAAGATAATAGAAACGTGATTGGAAATAGTCTTTCAATGCAGTATTAATCGAACTATCAGCTTCATCTGTGGCGATTTTCATCACAAATGTTGATATTGAGAACATAAGTTTGATTAACTTCAAATATATCTTAGGTGTATTAGTAAATGTAATAATGTTTTAATTTGAAACAATTACTTGTTTCGTATTGAAACAATATTTATCTTTGTCTCGTTAAACAACGAAACATAAATTGATATGAACATAAAATTGTCACAAAAACAAATAGGTCAGAGGATAACAGAACTTCGTAAAATGAAGGGTTTGTCTCAGGAAGATTTAGCTAAAAGTGTCAAAATTTCCCGACCATCTTTGGCTCAAATTGAGTTAGGAAATAGAAGCGTTGATATTCTTGAACTGCAAAAATTGTCCTTTATTTTGGAATTTTCATTGGACTATTTTATGTCTAATGATTTCACGACAAGTCAAGTGATTGAAGGAAAAGAAGAAAAAAAGGCAAAGAAAGAAGAAGAACGTATTTCTGTGCCAACACTACAAGTCAGCAAGTTCAAAAATGTCTTATTGTATATTCTTGAACGCTGTGCAGGTAAACCTAATGTTGGAGAAACTGTTCTTTATAAGTTGCTCTATTTTTCAGATTTCAACTATTACGAATTGTATGAGGAACATTTAACTGGTGCTAAGTATCGAAAATTACCTTATGGTCCAGTTCCGCAAAAATTAGATACTATCATTGGACAAATGATTGAAAATGGTCAGTTACAAAGAGTAAAAACAGAATATCAAGGTTATCCCCAAACTCGCTATTTGCCTTTAGAGAAAGCTGATTTAACTGAATTAAGGGCAAGTGAAAAAGAAATCATTGATAGAGTTATTGAACAAATGAGTGATTGGTCTGCTAATGCAATCAGCAATTATTCTCATAAGGATTTGCCTTGGGAAGTAACAGAAGAAGGGCAAGACATAAGTTACAATTTAGCTTTTTACAGAGAAATGCCTTATTCTGTTAGAGTGTATAACGAAGATGAAAATGATTAATATATGCAGATTGAATACTTATCCGAATATAATAAGGACTATAAAAAATTGCTAAAAAAATATAGAACACTGGAAAGCGATATGTCTGATGTAATTAAAATTTTAAAAGTCAGACCCAATGCTCAGCCTCCTTTGAGTTTTGAAATTGCGGGATTAGGAATTAAAACTTGTGTAGTTAAAGTAAAAAAAATAGCTAGCGATAGTTTTAAAGGAAGAGGAGTAAATTCAGGATTAAGATTGATATATGCTCATTTTCCTGACGAACAAAAAATCACATTCATTGAATTGTATCATAAGAACGACAAGGAAAATGAAGATAGAGAAAGGATAATCTTGAATTTTAAATGATGAATTTTGAATTGATAAAACAAAGATGTAAACAAATATATGTGCAGAGTTGCTTTGGCTTCTTTGTTATTGCTTGAATTTGGATTGGCTGTGGAAGTAAATGGAACTTACAAAAGATTACACAATTATCAGCTGATTAAAGAGTAAATTGTAAAGCTAATTGAGGCTAAAGACGTGTAACAAAATAACATGAAAATATATTTTTTTTTGTTTCCCACTGATTTCGCTTATTATCGCAGAATCTATATGTGTCATCAGACTAAATGCAATTAATTTGCTGTTGTGTGCCGTTTTTATTCATTCATATCTTCGTC
This sequence comes from Bacteroidetes bacterium GWA2_31_9, assembly GCA_001768975.1. Classification (GTDB taxonomy): domain Bacteria; phylum Bacteroidota; class Bacteroidia; order Bacteroidales; family GWF2-33-38; genus GWA2-31-9. The sequence continues at coordinate 29,309 of MEND01000273.1, forward strand.
ATCAATTACCTGTTCTTGTTGGACAAAATTTCTTGTATTGCGTAGCATCCTTTCTTCATCATAAAAAGCATTTGAAAAGCCTATTATAATAGCTACAAGAATTATGTAAATAAAACGTTTAATCCATTTTGCCAAACATTTAATTCCTTGAAAAAGTCGAAAAATTTCACTTGTTGATTTATCCATTTTAATTTAAATGAAGAATTACACATAATATTTCCTACAACATGCCAATTTTGACATGAACGACAGTAATCTGTCATCTTGTAAGAGTTATGGTAGTTCTCAATGGATTTTCTTGGAATACATGAACTTTCAAATATCCAATTTATACAATCAATTTTGTAAAATAATTTATTTTGTGAGAATAATTTAATATTTACTTTTCGATTAAAATATACGACATAATTTTTTGACCAAGTTTTTAGATTTGAATTTGCAACTTTTACAAAATTGCATTTAATAAAATGATAACAACTAGAAACCTTTCTTTTCGAAGTTTCTTTATTAACCCATTCAGTCTCCTTAAGATATTTTACATTGGGGCATGAAATTAATACATTTTCTCCAAGTCCTATTAGACTCAGGACTATCAAGGTGGCGAGAATATATTTAAAACTAAATTTCAAAGTAAATACAATTTAAATTCTGTCAAAAATGACATATAACTCAAAATCTAATCAATTAATTTATATCAGGCAAAACACTATAATTATCTGAATACTCTAGCATTTGTTTGATAAAATCGTCAGGATATTCAATTATCACGTCCTTAACCACTTCACCTTCTTTTACTAAAGTAAGTTTTGGATTTATAAAACCTCCATATGGTGCAAGATTTAGTTTTGCATATCTTTCTTTTATTTCTTTATGTAATTCTAAGTCAACTTTAACTCCATATTTTTCAACAATGTTTTTTCCTGCGTCGTAGTCTCCAGTTGATTTTATTCGTTGCATTTCTTTAAGTAATTCTCCAAAAAGTGTTCTTAATTTTAAATAATCGGTAATTACAAAATAAGTTTTGCCATCTCTAATTTTCTTAACAATAACAGAGTCTTTAGCCCCTTTTTCTAAACACCATTTAGCAATTAGTTGGCGATTACGCATGTGAGCTTGTTCAATATCTTTTCCTAAATCAACTCGTGCTAATTGAACCATCAAACCATTTCTAATATATGAGCTATATTCTGCCTTTGCAAAATCAAGAGTTGTAAAAAGTCCTAATTCAACCATTTTTGGATCCATCATATAATACAGTGCAAATAAATCGGCTCTTGATTCTTCAAGCGTTGAATGATAATTTTTCATTGCCTCAGTGCTAACACCTTCAAGAAGTTGACCTGATCCATGACCAAGACACTCGTGCAAATCGGTATGAATATTTCCTGCCAAAGGGCCATATTTTTTAGCGAGTTCAATTTCTTCTGGAGAATATGCAAATTCTTCTAATGAACCATTTCCAAGCGATGCCTGATCATAAGCATAAGTAATATTTTCCATTGTAACAGACTTTGAGCCATGCTCTTTTCTAATCCAATCGGCATTTGGTAAGTTTATTCCAATAGGAGTTGAAGGATAGCAATCTCCCCCAAGAGCAACAACTGTAATTACTTTTGCTGAAACACCTTTTACTTCTTTTTTCTTAAATCTATCGTCAACTGGAGAATTATCTTCAAACCACTGTGCATTATCGCTAATGATTTTTGTCCTTTTTGTAGCTTCCAGATTTTTAAAATTCACTACCGATTCCCAAGTTGCTTTTCTTCCGAGTGGATCGCCGTAAACTTCAATAAAACCATTTACAAAATCAACTAATGATTCAGTATCCTCAGCCCATAAAATATTATATTCATCCCATGTTTTTAAATCGCCAGTATTATAATAACTTACTAATTTATCGATATAAGCTTTTTGCTTGTCGTTTTCTTCCACATTTTTGGCTAATTCCAAATAATAAACAATTTTTTCTATGGCTTTTCCGTACATTCCATCTTTCTTCCAGATCTGCTCGGTTACTTTTCCATTTTCTTTTACAACTTTTGAATTTATTCCAATCGAAAATGGATGGTTTGTATCGGGTTGATTAATTGTAGAATAATATTTTTCAACTTCTTCTTGACTAACTCCTTCGTAAAAATTGTTTGAAGAATTTGTAATCAAATCGGTTGAAGAATCTTGAAAAACTCGTTTTTTGTATGTTTCAGGATTGCATATTATTTCTGATATTTTATTTATAAAATCTTCTTTTGTTTCATTTTTTTGAATAGGGAATTTTGCTTCTGATGAATTGTTTATTAGTTCAGCCAAATATTCCTTACTGAAACCTGTTGGTAATTTTTCGGTTGAATAGTGATGATGAATTCCGTTTGAAAACCAAACTCTTTTCATATAAACCAAAAAGTTTTTAAAACTTTCCGAATTTCTATCGCCATTATATTTTCTGTAAATCTCTTCTAATGTACGTCTTACAACTAAATTGTATTTAAAATTTTGATCGAATGTAATATCTCTACCCCAAAGTGCTGCTTCGCTTAAATAGTAAATGTATTCTTTTTGATTTAATGATAATTGCTCAAAATCAGGAACTTGATATCTCAAGATTTTTACATCGCCAAATTGCTCGGTTAAAAACTTAAAATCTTTATTTTCTGTTGAATCTGTTGTATTCATTGCATTATTATTTTGGTTTGAATTAGAACAGCTCATTAAAAAAAATAAAAATGAGCTTGCGATAGGTAAAAGGTATTTATTCATTTCTTGAGGTTATTTTTGGGTTTCAAATTTCTTATATCAACGTTTGGAGTGAAAATCCATGAACCTTTATTAAATTCGAGTGCATCTTGTGTCATATCTGGACCATAATATTGAAATTGTCCTGCATATTTTGAATTTGAAGGTGATAAATGGTCGTAAATTATCATATCATATTGTTCATCATATCTGCATATCATTGATGCTCTGGCAGAAAATTCAAATATAAGCCTTTTTTTCTTTTCGTTATTAATTTTAAAAACAGTTGAATTGAATTTAATAATTCCATTTTTTGTAATTTCAATAGGTTCAATTACTTTCTTTGTTGAAAAATTACTAAAACCTTTCCAGCCAATTAAAATATATGTATTTTTCTTTTTAAACTTCTTTAATACAATCTGATAGTACAAAGCTCCATACCAATTATCAACTGTAAGACTTGCTTTTTCAGGATTTTCTATTTCATCAGATTTATCTAACAAAAAATATGTTTGATATTTATTTTCACGCTCATTAAATATTTGAAGAATGCTGAAATATTTATATGTAAAATCGCTAAATGCTACATTCCATGTATAAATTTTTAATGCTTTGTCCTCTGAAGTTAATTTTCCGAGTTTTTTTATAGAATCAAAAGGATAAGTAAACGAATTATCAAGTTCTATGGCACTAATGAGTGTGTTGATTATTTGATTGTTTACTTCAATTTTTTCAGAATCTGATTTAGTTGTAGTAAGGGTATTAAATAAATTCGAAAGGCTGTCTTCAATAATAACCAGCTCAATATCTTTGAGCTCTTGCGAATGCAAATCGAAATTGAATCCTTTTGCAAAGAATAATATTACAATTAAAAAAATTATAGAATTAAGCTTTTTCAATTCCTTGATTTATTATTTTACAGGCTTTTCGAATTTCTTTTTCAGTAATAATTATAGGAGGTGCAATTCTGATGCAGTTTGGTGCAAATAAAAACCAATCTGTTATTACACCATTTTGAATTGCAAAATCAATTACATTTTTTACCATCAACTCGTTTTCTAATTCAACGGAAATAAATAAACCAATTTGCCTTATTTCAACAATCTTTTTGTGTTTTAATAGCTTTTTAAATAGTTGTCCTTTGCTTACAGCTGATTCATAAATCTTTGTTTCTTCAAGAATTTTTAGTGATTCTAACGATGCAACACACGAAACTGGATGACCGCCAAATGTAGTAATATGTCCCAAAGGTGGATTGTGTGATAAAGTGCTCATAATGTGTCTGGAAGAAACGAAAGCTCCTAATGGAAATCCACCTCCAAATGCTTTTGCTAAAAGTAAAATGTCAGGAATAACATTGAAATTTTCAAATGCGAACATTTTTCCAGTTCTGCCAATTCCAGTTTGAATTTCATCAAAAATTAATAATGTATTTGTTTGATAGCATTTTTCTCTTAAAGCTTGTAGATAGTTCTTTTCAGGAATTTGAATTCCTGCTTCACCTTGAATTGGTTCAATTATAACGCATGCATAATCTTCGTTAATTCTTTCTAAATCTTCAAAGTTATTGAATCGAATAAAGTCAATTCCTGGTAATAATGGTCGAAATTCTTGTTTAAAAAACTCATTTCCCATTAAACTCAAAGCTCCGGAAGTGCTTCCATGATAAGCATTTTTGAACGACATTATTTTATGTCTTCCAGTAAATCTTTTTGCTAACTTAATTCCACCTTCTACAGCTTCAGAACCAGAATTAACAAAGTAAACCGAGTTTAAGTTTTCTGGAAGTAAGCTAACTAGCTTTGTCGCTAATTCCACCTGTGGAGAAATCACATATTCACCATAAACCATCAAATA
>MEND01000273.1:33968-36465 GCA_001768975.1 Bacteroidetes bacterium GWA2_31_9
ATTCCTGAAATTAGGTCAATATATTTTTTACCAGACTTTGAACATAGATAAATCCCTTTTGCCTTTTCTATGTCAATAGCTAAAGGACTTTCAGATGTTTGAGCAAGATTGTTTAAAAATAATTGTCTTAAAGTTGACATTCCATATTATGTGGAAATTATTTAATCATAAGATTTAAGTCACTCATTAACTTTTCTTTGAAAGATTTTCCTATTGGAATTATTTTTTGTCCTTCATGAGATTCAACAACTATAGAATTGTCTTCTATTACACTGATTTTATTGATATTTACAATGTAAGATCTGTGAATTCTTTTGAATTTTAAAGCAGGAAGCTTTTTTTCAATAGATTTCATTGTAAAATGAATAGTATATTTATCGGAGAATGTGTTGATTATCACATAATTTTCAAGAGCTTCAACCCAAATAATATCTTCATATTTAATTCTTACTAAAGAAGAATTCTTTTTAATGAAAATTTCATCTTTACCTTCTTCATCGGTATTTAAAGCATTATTTGTTGATTGTTTACCATTCATTTTGTTAGTGAAACGATTAATAGCTTTATCAACAGCTTTAAAATATCGAGCATAAGAAACTGGTTTTAAAATATAATCAGTAACATCATATTCAAAAGCTTCAAGTGCATATTTGTCTTTAGCAGAAATAATAATAATTTGAGGCTGATATTTCAAACTTTTTAGAAATTCCATTCCTGTCATCTCAGGCATCTCAATATCAAGAAAAATTAAATGTATTTCAACATCACGATTAAATGCATTAATAGCATCAATAGCATTTGAAAATGTATTTATTAATTTTAAACCACCGGTTCTATTAACAAATTCTTCTATGAGTTTCCTGGATAGTTTATCGTCGTCAATTATTATACAATTCATGTTCTATAAAGTTAATGTTCGTTATCAAAAAATGGACGTTTGTCAAATTTATTACAAATATAGTCAACTTTTTGATTAAAAAAATAAAATTCTGAAAAACATTTTTTTATTTGTTCTTGTTTATAGCTAACTTGCATTAAAATATTCAAAAATGAAAATCACTTTTTTTATTCTCATATCGGCTTTTTGCTTTAATGTTTATTCTCAAAACATTAATGAAATTAATGCAAAATATCTACAGAAAACTATTATTTTTAAAGTAAAACCAGTAAATAAAAATATTTGTAAATCTTTCAAAATCAATAATTCTGAATTTGAAAAGCTTATTACAAGTATTAAGACGAAGGCACTTAACAAAAAGTTTCCTAATGTTAAGAATACTTTTGAAAAAAATAATTTAAATGGCGATAAACTTGTTGATATCAGCACTATATACGAATTGAAATATTCATCGGATATTGATATTAATAAAGTAATAAAGCAAATTAAAGCCTTCGATTTTATTGAATATGCTCAACCTCATTACATTGATGAATTATTAGGACAATATGTTCCAAACGACCCATTAAACGTAAATCAGTATTATTTAACTAATATTATGGCTTATGAAGCTTGGGATATATCTGGAGGAAAAGGCGACAGCAACATTGTTATTGGAATTGTTGATACAGGAGTTGATATCGACCATGAGGATTTAATGACAAATATTTTTTATAACGAAAATGACGAAATTGATGGCAGCGATAATGATAATGACGGATTTATAGATAATTATCGAGGTTGGGATGTTGCAAATAATGATAATAATCCGAGTTGTGAAATTAATACTTCCATTGGCGAATACATCAGAAATCACGGAACTTATGTTTCGGGTTGTGCTGCTGCTAGAACAGATAATGAAATTGGAATTTCTGGTCCGGGTTTCCATTGTAAATTTTTACCAGTTAAAGTTTTAAATTCGACAGGCTCTATTAGTGCTGGATATGAGGGAATTGTATATGCTGCCGACCATGGTTGTAAAATAATTAACTGCTCTTGGGGCGGAACAACAGGTCATCCTTATGGGCAAGATATTATAAATTATGCAACATTTAATCGAGGAGCTTTAGTTATAGCTGCAGCAGGAAACAGCCATAATGATGTGCATTTATATCCAGCTTCTTATGAAAATGTACTGAGCGTTGCAGGAACAAATAGTACCGACCATAAATGGGGAAGCTCAAGTTTCGGGATTACTGTTGACTTGTCAACTCCAGGCGAAGGAGTTTATTTTACTAATGATAATAATACATACATGAATGGTTGGGGAACTTCTTTTGCTTGTCCAATCACAGCAGGATGTGCTGGAATTGTAGCATCATATTTTCCAAACTATAGTCCTTTACAAATTGCTGAAAAACTTAGAATTACAACTGATTGTATTGATTCTTTGAATCCCGGATATGAAAATTTGCTTGGAAAAGGTCGCTTGAATTTATACAATGCACTAACTATAAACAACCTACCATCTATTAGATTTAAAAATTATTCATTTACTGGTTCTAGTCAATATTTTGCTGCGAATGATACGGTTACTATTAGCGGAATATTTTGTAACTA
>MEND01000274.1 GCA_001768975.1 Bacteroidetes bacterium GWA2_31_9
AAGATAGTGATTATCAGGGATTTAAGCAAATTTTTTAACAGTTATTTTATTGATTTTCAATATGTTATTTAACTTTTTAACGAACTATTGTTCTTATTGACACTAATTATAGTATTTGCCATATTTATCAACGATATATATTTAGCAACAGTTTTGAGGTAATTTTAGATATTTACATATACAATATCTGCATAATCGACTAATTTTGTACAAAAAAGTATGGAATTTTCAATTGTAAATATTATTCAGGCAATGCTTGCTCCGGGCTTAATGATTTCGGCTTGTGCACTTTTGCTTTTGGGGGTTAACAATAAATATTCACTTGTTGTTGACAGAATCAGATCACTTGATGAAGAAAAAAGACGATTTGGCGTAACAGCATTACAAAGAGAACTAAATGACAATGAAAAACATCGACTTGAAAGTATAATAATGCAGGTTGAAAAATTTGCAATTCGATTTAAAGTTATTAAAAATATTCTAATCTCTTATGCCACGGCTATTGCATTTTTTATTGTTTCTTCATTTTTTATTGGAATAGGATTTTTGGCTAACACCAAAACTGTTGAATATTTTGCAATTTCAATGTTTTTAATGGGAATGGTTTCTGTTTTTGTTGGAATTATTCAAGTTGTAATTGAAGCACGTAAAGGCTATGATATTGTGATGATTGAAATAAATTAAAAGGTTTTTATTTCAAAGTTGCGAAAAAAAAATTGGCTAAAAGTCTCATTTAAAGCCAGTGTTATAATCATAACATGTCATTTTTTGAAAAAATAATTCAAAAAAAATCGGTCTAATGCAACCCTTGTTTTTTAATTTTGTCATTAGTTTGAATTTGTAAAAGTTGGCTGAAATAATTTTAGATATACATAAAGAGCTAATTGAGAAATGTAAATCGGGAAACCGACATTCTCAATATGAATTATATAAATTATATAGTAAAGCTATGTACAATATTTGCTACCGAATAATGAACAACCAAACAGAAGCTGAAGATATGCTTCAGGAAGTTTTTACAGAAGTGTTTCAGAAGCTTAATTCTTTTAGATATGAATCAACTTTTGGAGCTTGGGTTAAGCGAATTACCGTTAACAAATGCATAAACGAAATTAAAAGACGTAAAACAGAATTAGTTTTGTGTGAAGATTATAACAAATATGAAAAGCCTGAAGAGCAAACTGAAAGCAACTACGATAAAATTAAATACGAAGCTGCAAAAATTATGAAAGCAGTAGAGCTTCTTCCTGATGGCTACAGAATAATTTTTTCGCTTTATATGCTCGAAGGATATGACCATACCGAGATTTCAGAGATTTTAAACATTTCAGAATCAACATCAAAATCGCAATTTATGAGAGCAAAACAAAAAATTAAAGAACTATTAATAACATCGCAAACATGATTTTATGATTTAGATTTTAGAAATTTAGCTATGATTAATAATAAACACACTAGAAAATGATTATCAGAAGACATTGCCACAGATTACACAAATTTTACTCATAAATCGCATATTTTTAAAGGCATTCGTGAGTCGCTTCGCTATGTTCACAGATTAGAAACAACCTTTGGTTGTTTCATCAGTGTTAATTCTAAGAAAAAAATCTGTGAAGCAAATCGGTGATAATTAGTGCAATCTGTGGCAAAAAAAAATTAGCATTTATAAAATATAAACAAATGAAAAAAGTGAGAAAAGCTTAGTGTAATTAATACTGCGTAGCAACCTCAAACATTAAACCTCAAACTATTAAAATGAAAGATCTATTAGAAGAATATATAAAAAACAATCGTGAGAGTTTCGACTTGCACGAGACGCCGCCTAATATTTGGAATAAAATTTCGAATACAGCAGATAAAAGGAATTTTTCAAAATATACATGGTTGTCAATTGCGGCATCTATATTAGTTATTATTTCAGTTTCAATATTTTATTATACAATAAACAATCAAAATACTGTAAACAAAATTTCTGCTTCAATTGATAGCACTCAATATGATTTACCTACCGAAATTCAAGAGGCTGAGGTGTTTTACACAACATTGATTAACAAAAAAATGATAGAACTCGGTTCAATCGAAAACTCAGATTCAGAATTAATGTCTGATGTAAATAGCGATTTTTCTCAACTCGATAGTATTTATAAAGATTTAAAAAAAGAATTAAATAGTAATGTCGCAAACGAAGAACTACTTGAAGCAATGATTCAAAATTATAGAACAAAATTGTCAATACTTGAGGAGCTTTTAACAACAATACAATCAAAAAATATTGCACAAAATGAAAACAATAAACAAGTTGAATTATAAAATTGCACTTACCTTAATAGTATTTTTTAATACATTAATATTAGTTGCACAAGATTATTCTTTTCAGAATACTATAAATAAGTCTTTTCTTGCAAAAGGCGATGTAACTCTTGAAATTTCAAATAAATACGGGACAATTCATTTTTATAACACCGAAGGTGATTCTGTTAAAATTAGAATTGATTTAACCATAAAGGCTAAAGATGAAGTTAAGCTCGAAAAAATGAAAAGCGAGATAAACTTCGATTTTAATAGCACAATGAGTTTTATAATAGCAAAAACTTTAATAGGAACTAAAAGCAATAATATTTCTACCAAAATCAAGTACGAAATGATGCCTTTGACTGATAACTCTGTAGAAATAAACTATTCGGTTTATGCACCAAAAAACTTAAATCTTAAAATTGACAATAAATTTGGCGACATGTATCTCGAAAATCATGAAGGAAAAATTACTATTAACCAAGCCTATGGCGATTTAAAAGCAAATAATTTATCAGGGAATGTTAATCTGGATATTAGCTTTGGCGATGCAGTAATCAACACTCTTTCAAATGCAAATGTAGCAGTTATGTATTCAGATTTTCATTTGGTTCAAGCATCTAGTTTAACAATTGAAAGCAAATCATCAAATATTACGATAGATCAAATTAACAAACTAACAATATCATCTAAAAGAGATAATTACATTATATCAGAACTAAATTATTTATATGGAGAGACTTGGTTTACCGATTTAAAAATCAGTAGTTTGAAAAGCGAATGTTTATTAACTCTTAAATATGGTGGTTTGAATATTAGCAATATCTCAAAAGAGTTTAATATGATAAATCTAAGTTCAAAATATACTGATTATAAATTATTCTTTAATAAAGATGCTTCATGCAATTTTGATATAACTCACAGAAACGCAGATATTAAATATCCAATCGAAAGTGTAAATATTCAACAAAATAGTGTTGGTGCTGATTCCAAAACTCTTATCACTAGTGGATTTCTTGGAAAAAAGGACTCTACATCAAAATTGAAAGTTAATATCGAATATGGCGATTTAAAGATTATTCAAAATTGATGCAACTATTGAATTTGAAAATTGTCATTAGTTCAGATTTTTTAGAGAAACACTAAGACACGAGATACACAAAGAAAGATATAATAAAAAAACTTTGCGTCATAGTGCCTCTGCGGTAAAAAACAAACAAAAAGTATAAAAATATGAAAACAAAAAATTTAACATTAGCAGGATTATTCGCTTTATTATTATTTACAACCTCATGTATGCATCCTTTTGGCAATTGTATTCATGGTTCTGGAACTTCGGTTGAAGAACAAAGATCTGTTGGAAATTTTACTAAAATAACTTCAGAAGGAAGCTTTAATGTATTTATTGCATCTGGAAATGAATGTGATGTAGTTGTTGAAGCTCCTAAAAATATTTTAGATTATATCAAAACCAGCGTATCGAACAACGAATTAGTAATTGACACAAAAAGAGGCAGATGTATTGATAGTGATGATAATGTAAACATTTATGTAACTGTTAAAACATTAGAAAAATTAACTCTTTCAGGCTCAGGAAATATAAGCACCGACAGCATTTCGACAACAAACATCACTCTAAATATTAGCGGTTCGGGAAGCATTAATTCTGAATTATATTCAAATTATATTGAAGCAACTGTTTCTGGCTCGGGCGACATGAAACTTTCTGGACAAAATAATGAGTCGGAAATGAAAATTACAGGCTCTGGAAAAATTAATGCTTATGATATGCCTCAAAATAAAGTATTTGCAACAATAACTGGCTCAGGAGATATTTATTTAAATGTTGGAACTTTTTTAGATGTAAAAATTACAGGAAGTGGCGATGTGTATTATATTGGCAGTCCTCAGGTAACAACGCATATTTCGGGAAGTGGGAATGTGGTTAGTAGTAAATAAGGAGCAGGAAGAAGTAGGCAGGAAGAAGTAAGCAGTAAGCGGTAAAATCAGTAATCAGTAATCGGTAATCGGTATATAGTAATCAATAAAAAAAATAAATATGAGAACAATTTTAACAGTAATTTTAGCTTTATCAATAGCAATAGCATTTTCGCAAGAAGATAGTATTAAAAAAGAAAAAGCAGCAAAGGAATATAATCCAATTACATTTGCAAGTTTAGCAAAAAGTCATGGTGGATTTGGCTCTATATCTGCTGGATATACGCAAATACAGAATATTGATGCAGCAATGTTCGGTTTTCAAGGAGGATGGATAATGGGTCATAACATGGGATTTGGAATATTTGGAAATATCTTTGCTTCGGATTATAATTATATAAATGATAAGTATATCTCTGGTGGTTACGGAGGATTATTTATTGAACCTATAATTGGACCAAGATTTCCTGTTCATCTTTCATTTCCAATTAGTTTTGGAATGGGTGGAGCAACAAATTTTGAAAGTTATTCAAATTATGAAAATATTGATTCGGAAGTAAATCTAACAAATTCAGATATGTTTTTTGTTGTAGAACCTGGAGTTGAAATAGAATTAAACATGACAAAATTTTTCAGAATAGCATTTGGTGCATATTATCGACAAACGACTGATTTAATGATTAATGGATTCGACAAAGATGCACTAACTGGTCTTTCAGGAGGAGTAACATTAAAATTTGGGAAATTCTAAAATTGATTGTTGTTAGTAATTCGTAGTTAATATATGCAGTAAGTGTAATCACTTGCTGCTTTTTTATTTGAATAAAATAAATATTAACAAATCTAAACAAATCAACTTTTTTTTAAATAATTTTGCCAAACAAATTAAAATTAACCTTATTATTTATGAAAAATTTTATTTTTTATTTTTTAGCAATTTTTATAATTGCATGTAATCAGACTGAAAGTGATGAAGTTTTAAAACTTAGAGCCTTAAATGATAGCATTTCAAACGAAGCTAAAATTAAAGACGATGCTATAAACGACTTCCTAAAATCATTCAACGCAATTGAAGAAAACCTTTCTACTATTAAAGAAAAAGAAAAAATAATCACTATCACAGCTGATACTAATTCTGAATTAAAGCAAGATGCAAAAGATAGAATTAATGAAGATATTCAGACTATTTATCAAATGCTTACCGAAAATAAGAAAAAGCTTAATTCATTAAATAAGAAGCTGAAAAATGCAAATATTAAAATCAGCGAACTTGAAAATATGATTGCTAATATGACTAAGCAATTAAACGACAAGGATGGCGAAATTATTGAGCTTAAAGGCAAACTCGAAAAAATGAATATTCAGATTGCCGAATTGGTTTCAAATGTTGAAGATTTAAAAGACGAAAATGTAAATTTAAACCAAACTGTTGATGCACAAACTTCTGAATTAAATACTGCGTTTTATGTTTTTGGAACCGAAAAAGAACTTAAAGAAAATAAGGTTATTACTAAAGAAGGTGGTTTTATTGGATTAGGAAAAATTCAAAAACTAATGGAAGATTTCAATAAAGATTATTTCAGTAAAATAGATATTACAAAAATAAAGA
>MEND01000275.1 GCA_001768975.1 Bacteroidetes bacterium GWA2_31_9
TTGTAGAACCTGCTCGTTCGAAATATTAATTCCGGCAACTAATGTGTCATCAATTTTTACTATTCTGTCGCCAGCCAATATTCCTAATTTCAGGGATATCATCTGTTTCGTTTTATGGATCTGGGAGTACAACAAGTAGTTCTGTTCAGGTTTGGTATTCTACTAATGCTGGTTCTAGTTGGACTCAATCTACTAATTCCCCATTTTCACTTACAACTGGTGCAAGTGTACTTAAAACAGCAACAATAGGAACCAGTGGTGCTACAATAATTAAATTTTTAAGAACCGCAGGAACTGTTTATTTAGACGATATTGCAATTACTTGTGGTTCTCCCTCCCCAACTCTAACAGCAACACCATCAACATTAACAGCATTTAATTATACTGTTGGTGTTGGTCCGTCCACATCGCAATCGTTTGTTTTAGATGGAACAAATTTAGATGGATCTCAAACTGTTGTTACACCTACATCAGATTACGAAGTATCCACAGATAATACAAACTTTTTTGCAAGTAGAACCATTCTTCATACAGCATTTCCTGCAACGGTTTATGTTCGTTTAAAAGCCGGTTTAGGCATTAATTCTTATGCTGAAAATATTACCTGCACCGATAATGGAACGGCTTCTGCAATAACAGTAACTGTATCAGGTTCTGTAACCGCAGTGCCTGCACCAGAAATTGATGTTCAAGGCTTAGGACTTTCCATTGTTGATGGCGATGCAACACCAGATGTTTTAGATGATACCGATTTTGGTTCAACAGCCGTAAGTTCTACTGTTGATAAAACTTTTACTATTGAAAACGCAGGAACTGCAAATCTTACCATAACAGGTTCTGTTGCAATTTCGGGTACTAATGCCGCTGATTTTTCTGTATTTGCTGCACCATCTTCACCAATAACAGCAACCAATACAACTACATTTACAATCAGATTTACTCCTAGTGCAACAGGACTTAGAACAGCAACTCTCACCATCACTAATAACGATGCTGACGAAGGCACTTATAATTTTGATATACAAGGAACAGGAACAGCATTACCCGATGTTGTTTTGGCGGATAATGGAACACAAACAATCGCAGCTAATGTTTTGCAAAGTACAACAAATCATATTTTACACCAATCATCATTGGCAGTTACAACAGCAAGTGCAACTTTAACAGGAATGACTTGTACAACTGCAGGAACTTATCTAAGTGCTGATATAACTAATTTGAAAGTAACTTATTCTGTTGATAATTCATTTGCAACTACAGGAGATAACACACTTTTAAGTACATATACAACTCCTGGTGTAGCGGGTGCTAAAACATTTCCAAGTTTTACATCACAAGCAATTAGTTCAGGAAGCACAGGATATATATTTATTACAGCAGATGTTGCTGCTGGTGCTGTTGTTGGAAATTCAATCAATATCGCTGCTTTAGCAACTACCGATTTTACTTTTACAAGTGCAAATAAATCGGGTTCTTCAACAGCTAGTGGAGCACAAACGTTTACCGCTCTAGTTCCTGATGTTGTTTTGGCTGATAATGGAACACAGGTTGCTACTGCAAATGTTTCACAGGGAACTACAAATCATATATTACATCAATCATCTTTAGCTGTTACAACTGCAAATTCCAGTTTAACTGGAATGACATGTACAACATCAGGTTCTTATATATCCGCAGATATTACAAACTTAAAAGTATGGTATTCGGCAGACAATGCTTTTGGAAGCGATGTTTTATTAAGCACTTATACAACTCCAGGTGTTGCCGGAGCAAAAACGTTTCCAAGTTTTACTTCTCAAGCAATTAATTCAGGAAGTACTGGTTATATTTTTATAACTACAGATATTGCAGCGGGTGCTACAGTTGGAAATACTATTAATGTAGATGCGTTAACAACTTCTGACTTTACTTTCGCTAGTGCAACAAAATCGGGTTCTTCTACAATTGGTGGTACGCAAACTGTAATTTTAAACCTTGCACCATGTATGGTTGAAAGTTTTGTGGGATTTACAACAGCAGGAGGTACCGTTGATGTTTCAGCTTCGTTAAATACTTACACTCAAACTGCTGGTTGGACTGGTTCAAAAGTATATGAAGATGCCGGAACAGTAAAGTTAGGAACAAGTTCATTAGTTGGCTATATAACCTCTCCTGCATTTGATTTGACAGGAGGAGGGACTTTAACTTTTGATATTCAGAAATATGGAACTGATGCAGGTTTAGTTCAAGTTTTTTTAGATGGTGTTCAAGTTGGGGCTAATATTACGCCACCAGCAACTTATGCCACACAAACATTAACTATTCCAGTAGGAACAGCAACTTCTGTAATTAAAATTGGCACAACTGCAAAAAGGGTTAATTTAGATAATTTTTCGGTATCTTGTGGTGGTGCCGCAGTTCCAGATATTTCAATAGCAACTCCAAATCCATCAGTTGCTATAGGAAATGTTATGCAAGGAACTTTAAAACATCCAATTTATAAATTTACGACAGCAGTCACAACAGCAGATGCAACATTAAATTCTGTTACGTTTAATACTACCAATTCTTTATCAACCGATATTACGAAATATCAATTATGGTATAATTCAGCAGATGTTTTTGGTTCAGCCACTCAAATTGGCTCAGACATTACTGCAACTCTTGGTACAGGTGCTCACACATTCAGTGGATTAACACAAACAGTAACAAATGGTGCTACAGGATATTTCTGGATTACTGTTGATATTTCAAACACTGCAACAGTTACAAATACATTATCTGTAAGTTCAGCTATGTTGGTTGGCGATTTAACATTTGCTTCTGGCAATAAAACTATTCCAGTAGGAACATATACCGGAGGAATTCAAACAATTACAGCAGGTACAGCAACATTATCATCTTCAATTTCAACTTTATCAGGATTTAATTATGATTTTGGCAATGGACCATCAGCTAATCAAACGTTTACAATAAGTGGTGCGTTTTTAGTAGGAACTGGAAATATTACAGTGTCTGGAACAACTAACTATGAGGTTTCAACAGATGGAACAACTTATGCTGCTTCTGTTACATATCCTTATACAGGGGGAGTAATTACTGGTCAACCAAAAACGGTTTATGTAAGATTAAAAACAGGAAAAGCTGTTGGTTCTTACAATACTGAAAATGTAGCAATTTCTGGAGGTTCTGCAACAGCAATAAATGTAACTTGTAATGGTTCTGTTACTCAGGCAACAGTTGTTTTGGCTGATAATGGAACACAAGTTGCAGCTGCAAATGTTAATCAAGGAACAACAGATCACGTTTTACATAAATTTTCTTTAGCAGTAAGTTCTGTAAATACAACATTGTCAGGTGTTACATGCACAACTGCAGGAAACTATGCTTCTGCTGATATCAACAATTTAAAAGTTTGGTATTCTGCTGATAATGCTTTTGGAAGTGATGTTCTTTTAAGTACATATACTACACCAGGAACTGCTGGCTCTAAAGTTTTTCCAAGTTTTACACCTCAAGTTATTACAGCTGCAACTACAGGATATGTTTTTATAACTGCAGATGTAGCAGCTGGTGCAACAGCTGGAAATACTATTTCTGTTAATGCTGTTACTACAGGGCAATTAACGTTTAGTTTAACACCGTCTATTTCTGGTTCAACTTCAGCTGGTGGAGCACAAACTTTTGTTGTTCCTTCAGGTCCAATTGATTTAGCAAACTGGAATTTCCCAAGTTCTCCAGATGATAATGTTGCTGATGGTGGAATAGCAATAAATTTAACAAAAACGCTCACTTTAGTTGGTGGTCCTGCAATTACTAATAGTTACAATACAGCTGGAGCAACAACCAATTGTGCTAAAGCTAACACTTGGGCAACAGGTAGTGGTTCAAAGTACTGGCAGATAGTGTTTAATACAGTTGGTTATCAGACAATTAAATTGTCTTCTGCTCAAAATGGTTCTTCAACAACAGGCCCACGAGATTTCAAAGTTCAGTATTCTACAGATGGTTCAACTTGGACAGATGTTACTAGTGGTGCAGTTCCTGCATTAGCAGCTAATTGGACAACAGGAGTTCTTATAGATTTAGCATTGCCTTCGGCGTGCGATAATAAAGCAGATGTTTATATTAGATGGATTATGACCTCGAATACTGCTGTAAATGGTACCACTGTTGCAACCGCTGGAACTTCTGCAATTGATGATATTAGAGTTACTGGTGTTGTTTCAACTCTTCCATTTATTACTGTTGGAACTGTTACAACATTTGGTAATCAATGTATAACTTCTGCATCAGTTCAAAAATCATATAATGTTTCGGGAAGTAATTTAACAAATGATATTACAATTACTCCACCTTCTGGATATGAAATTTCTACAATATCTGGTTCTGGTTTTGCAACTACACCAATTGTTTTAACACAATCTGGCGGAACAGTTGCAAACACTACTATTTATGTTAGATTTGTTCCTTCAACTGCTGTTGCTTACAATGGAAATATTACACATATAAGTACTGGTGCAACACAACAAGATATTCCTTTAACAGGTACAGGAATAAATACAGCAACTACGATTACAAATACTTGGGGAATAACAAATATAACATCAACAGACGCATCATCAGGATATACCACAGCAAGTGGTGGTTGTTATTCAATTGTTGATAGAGGAGTTTGTTGGAGCACGACTTCACCCCCAACAATTGCAGACTTTATTTCAAGTGATGGTTCTGGAAATGGATCATCTGTAACAAGTATTATTGATGGTTTAATTCCAAACACAACCTATTATGTAAAATCATATGCTGACAATGGAACTACTGTAGTTTATGGTACTTCACAATCATTTACTACTTTAAAAGAGCAACCATCAAATTATCCTACAAGTTTTGCTTGTTCAGTAACTTCTTACAAAGTTATTGATTTAACATGGACAGCAGTTTCAACAGGTGCAATTTTGCCAGATGGATATATGATTGCCTGGAGCGATGTTAGCTATGCAGCTATTACAAGTCCTTCAGATTACTCTCATTATACAGGAAATTATGCTTATGTTACTGGAGTTGCATCAAATGCGTATACAGTTACAGGTTTATCTCCAAATACGAACTATTATTTTAAAATTTTTCCATATACAAACTTAGCTTCAGGTAGTGAGAACTATAAAATCGGAGGAAGCGAGCCTCAATCAGATTGTTTAACAACAGATGGTCCTTGTGCTGAAACTGATTTCCCAACAACTGGGACCCCAAGTGGCTTTACTGCTACCTCTATCAATTATAATAGCACAACAGGAAGAACAGGATTATCAGGTGACCAGGCTGCCTATTTCAATGCTGTAGCTGATAATATTTATTTTGTAAATACAAACTCTGATGTGTTAACATTTTGGACAAGAGCAAGCATTTCCACTTCAAATTTCACATTGAAAGTTCAATCATCACCTGATAATTCTGTTTGGACTGATTGTGTTGGAGGAACATTCTCTGCAAATGGTGCTAATACAGGAACAATTACAACTACATGGGCACAACAAATGATTAATGTTAGTCTGGCAGGAACCTATTATATTCGTTTTTATATTACCACATCAGTAGGAGCTGGTCTTTATATCGATGATATTTCAATGACATGTACCGTTTTTAGTCCCGATATCACTATAACAACACCTATCGTTTCTGCTGCAAACGTAGCCCAAAATACAGATGAACACATTATTTATAATGTAAATATGGGAATTGGTGTTACTAATGCATTATTGTATTCTGCTTCATTTACCACTAGCGGAAATTATCAGGTAACAGATTTGAAACCGACTCCATTCAAATTATGGTATAACTCAACTAATACATTTGCAACTGCAACACAATTAGGAAGTTCTCTTGCTTCTGTTACAGGCGCTGGAGAAACAATATTGTTTGATGGGTTTTCAAGAGCAATAGGTGTAGGAAATACAGGATATTTTTGGGTTACTGCTGATATTCGTTGTGATGCTACTATAGGAAGAACTATTGGAATTACCGGAGCTGATAATATTGATTTTACGTTCCAACTCTCGAATTTTGTAACTACTGGTACATATACAGCAAGTGGTGCACAAACTGTAATTGTTGGAACTGCTGTCTCTAATGTTACATCACTTGTAGCAACAAGTTTAGAAAATATGCAAACAACAATTTCGTGGACAAATCCAGCATTATGTTATAATGATGTATTGATAGTAATGTCAACAAGTTCTATTACTGCAACTCCAAGTGGAAACGGTTCGTTATATACAGCAAATACAGTTTATAGTACAGGCGGTTCAAATGGAAATTTACCTGCTGGGGAATATTGTGTATATAAAGCAGGAAGTACTTCTCCAGTGGTTGTTACAGGTTTAGTTAATGGGACAACCTATTATGTGAAAGTGTTTACTAGAAATGGAACTTATTGGAGTTCAGGAGTTGAAACTACTTGTAAGCCTAACATCTTTACTGTCTTATATCCAGCCGACTTAGCTATTATTGCTGTTAATACAAATTATTCAGGTGGCAGGGACGAAGTTTGTTTCATATCGTTTCGTGATATAAATGAATCAACTACAATTGACTTTACAGACAATGGATATGAAAGAGAGATTGCAGGAAAGTGGGGAGAAACAGAAGGTGTTATTCGAATGGAAAGAGTTGGAGGAGGAACTATTGCAGCAGGGACTCCTATTTGTTTCAGAGGGAAAGATGATCCTGCAAATTTTGATATATTTGAATGTGGTACTCCAGCTGATGCAAATTGGGTATTTTCTGACATCGCAGATTATTCGTATACGCCACCATTCAATATGAATATTGATGATCAAATTTGGATTATGCAAAATGCAACATGGATGCCAGGTGATGCTACCGTTGACCATGATGCAACTTATGCAGGTGATTTATTATATGGTTGGACAGCAACACCATGGAAAACAAATGTAGGAACTGCTGGTCCTGAATATTGGGCTGCGGATGGGACACATGGCTCCGTATTAGTTCCTGGATCGGAATGTTTTAATACAGATGTTTCTGGTGTTCCAGTTGCCCACGATAGGGTTAAGTATATTGGTTCTTTAGCAATTGGAAGTCAATCACAATGGATTACTCGTATAAATGATCCTGCAAATTGGATGGGATATCTTAGTACTGCCGATTATAATGCTGTTGTAGGTAGAGATTATTCAAATGGCTCAGGTGGGTGTATAAATTTTCCTGTAAATGGGACACTTATTGACCATACTGGAGGTAGTTCTGGATTATGGACAGGTGAGGATGGTACAACTGATTGGTTTAATTGTAATAACTGGGAAGATAAACTGTTGCCTGATCAGGCAACAGATGTTAGGATCAGGGCAATGGGAACAGGTTCTCCTGCAGTTAGTCAGCATGTTGTAATTGATGACGGAACCACATCGGGCATTACAGCAGCTGAGGCATCATGCAATAATATTATATTTGAAGATCCATCAACAACACTTACAATGGATAATGCAAATTCAGTTTTAAATGTTTATGGAAATTTCATAAATAATGGTGATTTTGTAGCAACGTTGGGGTCTGTTAATTTCATAGGTGCTTTAGCTCAAGATATTTCAGGAGCTGCAGCAATAACATTTTATGATACTGAAGTTAATAAGTCAGCGAATCAGGTCTCTTTAAGCACTGGGTTTACAGTAAATCATCAATTAACATTAACTGCAAATAATTTTGTTCTTGGTAATAATAACATAACAATTGCAGCGACGGGTTCAATTATTAACGGAGCAACGAATAGTTTCATCACAACAGATGGAAGTGGTTATTTGTACCAAAATAATCTGGGTTCAACAGGGAGGTCTACGAGCATATTATATCCAATAGGAATTAGCACATCAAGTTATACTCCTTTACAAATTCAAAATCTCGGTACTGATGACAATTTCTTTATTAATGTATCTCAAAATGTACTTACAGGTGGAACAACAGGAGCCGCAGTAACAGCAGGAGCTGTCGATAGGACTTGGAATATCAATGAAGTTACTTCAGGAGGATCAAATGTGTCAGCTACTTTTCAATGGAATGCAGGAGATGAGTTGTCTGGTTTTACACGAACGGCTTGTTTTGTTTCACATTACTCTTCTTCATGGGATTCCCCAGCAACAGCTTCTGCAGGGGGAGGTAGTCCATATACCTTGTCAAGAACAGGTTTGAATTCATTTTCACCTCATGCAGTTCTGTCGGATGTAATATTACCTATTGAATTGCTTACATTCAATGCTGTTAGAGATGGTAAATATGTAAATGTAAATTGGACAACCGTAAGTGAAAGGAATAATGATTTCTTTACGATTGAACACTCTAAAGATGCAAATGTTTTTGAATTTGTTACAAATTATCCTGGTGCAGGGAATAGTAATGATGATTTAAATTATGGTATTATAGATTATAGACCATTTTCAACAAGATCATATTATAGATTAAAGCAAACAGATTATGATGGAAAATATTCATATAGTAATATTGTTGCTGTTGATGGAGTTCAAAATGGGGATAATTTTATTATTGATGTTTATCAAAATGAAAATGTTATTCAGGTAAATATTGATAATAATCCTGAGACAAAATATTATGTTGAAATTATGGATATGTTAGGCAAAATTATATTTAAAGAAGAATATCATTCAATAGCAGATAAAATAATAATTGATATAGATTGCAGAAAATACCCATTAGGTATTTATAACATTTCAATATTTAATGAGACTTCAGTTAAAACACAAAAAATAATAGTCAAATAAATAGGAAAAATATTTAATAAATTTATTTCATTAGATATTCACAAATAGTTTAAACCTGTCAAGTCTCACAGAACTGACAGGTTTTTAAATAAAAACATAAATTATAATGAACATTATTACATTAAAAAAAATTTTGCTTGTGAGTGTTTTAATTGCAACTGTTGCATTTAACTCTTTTGCTGAAGTAATTCTATCCGAAAATTTTTCAGGCGGACCAAGTAGTTATTATACAGGGAGTCATACATTCTCTAGCTTAAATACATGGGATTTAGTCCAAATTACAGCTGAAGCCTCCGAGAATACTGTAGGAGGAATAGGTGGAGCTGTTAGATTTTTTGCTAGCACTACTGCGTCTATAATTACTCCTTCTTTAAACTCTGTTGGGACAATTACGTTTCAGTATCGTGAGCTGAATGCTGTTGGTGGCGGTAGTTTTACCGTTTCAAAATCTGTTAATGGAGCAGCATACACAACTATTGGAACACAATCATTTTCAGGCATTGATTACCTTACATATTCTGTTGTAGTAAATGATTTGAATAATAATATAAAAATAAAAATTTCGACTAATAGTACAACCTATCTAATAGTTGATGAGATGGAAGTTACAAATTATGTTATTGGTCCATCTTTGAATGCAAGTCCATCTATTTTAAGTGGTTTTTCTTATGCATCTGGTTCGGGTCCTTCAACATCAAAAACGTATAATTTAAGTGCTACAAATTTATCAGGTGCTCCAAATAGTATTTTAATTTCAGCACCAACTAATTATGAAGTTTCACTTGATGATTTAAATTTTTCAACAAGCGTAAATGTGGCATTTACAAGTTCTACTTTATTAGCAACTCCAATTTATGTTAGATTAAAAGCTGGTTTGCCAGTGTCTGCATATAATTCAGAACTAATAACAAATGTTGGAGGAGGAGCAACTTTAATAAATGTAACTTGTAATGGGAGTGTGTCAGCTGCTCCATATTTAACATTAAGCTCATCGACTTTAGCAGGGTTTACCTATATCGAAGGCTTTGGACCATCAGTTTCACAATCATATAATATAAGTGGGGGAGCATTGTCAGGAGCTCCTGGAAATATTGTTGTTACTGCTCCTGCTAGTTATGAGGTTTCTATAGATAATCTGACATTTTCTAATGTTGTTGATGTAACTTATTCAAGTTCATACTTGGCATTGACACCAGTTTATGTTAGATTAAAAGCAGGTTTGTTAGAAGCTACTTATAATTCAGAATTAATAACAAACTCTGTTTCTGGAGCAACTACTAAAACCGTTTTATGTAATGGAAATGTAGGACCTGCTCCATTACCTTATTTGACGGTTAGTTCTACTTCTTTATCAGGTTTTTCATATATTGAAGGATATGGACTGTCTTCATCTCAAAGTTACGAACTTAGCGGAGGTGCATTAACTGGTTATCCTGGAAGTATTAATGTTACTGCTCCAGCAGATTATGAAATATCTACTGATAATTCAGTATTTATGAATAGTTTAAATGTTACATACACAAGTTCAACCTTATCCTCAACACCAATTTATGTAAGATTAAAATCAGGCTTAACAGTAAATTCATATAATGGAGAAATAATAACAAATTCGGGAGGAGGAGCAACAACAGTTGAAGTAACATGTAATGGCAGTGTCTCGCCGGTTCCCCCAGCCACATTAAATGTAAGCACATCGACAATTTCAGGATTTACTTATGTATTTGGTACAGGACCATCCACTTCTCAAACCTATAATTTAAGTGGAAGCTACCTAACAGGCTTCCCAGGAGATATTACTTTAAATTCCCCAACCAATTATGAAATCTCAACCAATGATGTAACATATAGCAACACTTTAAATATATCATATACAAGTGCAACATTAAGTTCAACACCAATCTATGTTAGATTAAAATCAGGCTTAACAGTAAATTCATATAATGGTGAGATAATAACAAATTCAGGAGGAGGAGCATCGCAAGTTGATGTAACATGTAACGGAGATGTAATGCCTGTTACACCTCCGACTCTAGTTTTAAGCTCAACATCACTTTCGGGATTTTCTTATATTGAAGGACTAGGTCCATCTACATCACAAAGTTACAATATCAGTGGAACAAATTTAACAGGCTATCCAGACAATATAGTTATTGCTTCATCAGTAAATTATGAGATTTCGTCAGATAATTCAATATTTGCTACAATATTAAATATCCCATATACAAATTCAACCTTAACATCAACACCAATCTATGTAAGATTAAAAACAGGATTAACAGTAAATTCGTATAATGGCGAACTAATAACAAATTCAGGTGGAGGAGCTTCAACTGTTGAGGTTACTTGCAATGGAAATGTCTCACCAGTACCACCACCAACTTTAAATATAAGTACATCAGCTTTATCAGGCTTTACATACGTCGTAGGTTCAGGACCATCATTATCTCAAACATATACTTTGAGTGGGAGTTATTTGACAGGAGCAACTGGCAATATTGTAGTTACTGCACCTTCAAATTATGAAGTTTCGACAGATAATGCAACATTCACAAATTCATTAAATATTCCATATACAAGTTCAACTTTATCGTCAACAGCAGTTTATGTGCGTTTAATTTCAGGATTATCTGTAAATACATACAATGGCGAAATAATTACAAATACAGGCGGAGGAGCAACACAAGTAGATGTAAGCTGTAATGGCACTGTATCAGATGTTTCAAACGCATGTGCAACAGACTTAATTATTTCAGAATATCACGAACCTGCATCAGGAAATAATAAAGGAGTTGAAGTTTATAATGCAACAGGAGGCGATGTTGATTTATCGAATTATTATATTGGAATAATAGTAAATGGCGGAACAGATATTGAAAATAGCCAAGTATTAAGTGGAATATTAAGCGATAAGCAAACAGTATGCATTTACAATGACCAAGACGCAGACCCAACCTTTAGATTAAAAGGCAATATCAATATAACATGGATAAATGCAACATGGAATGGCGACGATGCAGTTTATCTATTAAAAGGAGGAGCGACAAAAGATTTTATAATAGATGCAATAGGTAATATGCCCCCGGTAACAGACCCCGGAACAGAATTTTTAGATAATGGTGTTGGTACAGCAAACGCAACTTTAATAAGAAAAAGCAATGTGATTTCTGCAACAACAATATGGTCGGGTTTGGAATGGAATGATATTGCTCCAGGAACCTATTCTGACTGGGGTATTCATACTATGACTTGCACAACAGGAAATTTGAATAATGAAAATCAAAGTAATTTTGATATTTCACTATTTCCTAATCCAGCAAATAATAATATTACGATAAACTACAATGGAAAATTAAGCGATGTTGTAGCTGTTAAAATTATTAATTCAATTGGTAAAATATTGCAACAAACCGACAATGATTTTTCTTCAATTTTAAATACAAGTATTGATATAGATTTTTGCTCGGGCTTATATTTTGTTTTTTTAGAAACTGAAAATAAAACTTTTATTAAAAAATTAATAATCAACAAAAAATAAGGTTTCTTAACATATTTTAATATTTTTTTTTGCAATAAGAATCTTTATTGTTCAATCTGTATTTGGATTTCAAATAAGCAAAACCATTATTAAAAAAAAACTGTCATTAATTCTGAGTTGTTTTTTGTAAATTAAAAACATAACTTTGATTGTGTTTTTTACGTATAAAATGCGTATAGGCTACACAGATGCATTATTAGCTACATAGATGCCTTATGATTGAAGTCGTAGAAGTGTTACATTGAGCTTATCGAAATGCTCACTAAATACGAAACCGACAATTGCCGATTTAAGGCTACACAGATGCTGGCTTTGCTACACAGATGCTTATCATTAAATTTTATTTAAATTAATAGAAATGATGAACGTTTGGATAAATACTAGCAACAATAAATCAAATTTTCTGCTACATTTATTCATTCAATATTCATATTCTGTTAATATTCAATTAATAACTAATGTTTATTTTTGTAAATATATCATAAAACCGTATGAAAAAGATATTTAACATAAATCAAAATCTCAACTCCTTTATACAGTTGAAATTTTTAGCAATAATTTGCGGAATGCTTTTATGGGCTAATTTGGGTTGGGGACAAACTACCATAGCTTCAGATGGGCTAAATAATTCATCAACACTATTTACGCTAGTTAATGGGGCATACTATTCTGGGAGTACTCCATCTTCAGGTTGTAGACCAACTTCTAGTCCATATGCAGTTGAAGGAACTTATTCTAGAGGTTCAAGCAATGCGACAGCAACTTTAACATCAAGTTCAGATATTAATACTTCTGCTTATACTTCTGTAGCAATGTCTTTACGTGTAGCATCTTTTGATTTATCCGGAGCAAATGGTGCTGATGCTGGAGATATTATTACTGTAGAAATAAGTCCTAATGGAGGTACAAACTATTATAGTACTACTCAAGTAAAAGGAAATACAAACGCTGCATGGGCTTTTTCAGCTACAGGTAATGCAAATACAGCTTACGACGGCGACGCATCACCAGTAGTTTTTGCACCAGCAGGGGGTGGATTAAGAACAACTGATGGTTATAGTACAATAACAATTAGCTCATTACCTCAAGTATCTAGTCTAAGAATTAGGATTACATTGTTAAATAATGATGCTAATGAACGATGGATTGTTGATGATTTTAAAATAACAGGTACTCCTTCATCATGTTCAGGAGAACCAACTGCTCAAGCAACAAATATTACTTTTTCAAATGTTGGAACTTCTAGCATGGATGTAAGTTGGACTGCTGGTACAGGTGGCGATAATTATATACTTGTTTGTAAGCAAGGAGGCAATGTTTCTTGGACACCTACCGATAATGCCGATTACACAGCTGCAACAGGAAGTGGCAATTTCACATCAGCTACCGATCAGGGTAGTGGAAATAAAGTTGTATTCGACGGTTCAGCTACAACTGCTACAATATCAGGCTTGTCTCAAGGTACTACATATTATTTTCAAGTATTTCATTACTGTGAAAATGGGGGAACAGAAAATTATATTACATCAACAGGAACAAATAATACAGGAGCACAAAATCAAGCAACAACTACAGGTCCAATTAAATATCAAGGATTCGAAGGTACTGCTGATGATAACTGGAATTATAGTGGAGGAACAATTTCTGCTTCAACTGCTAGATTTTATGTTGGAGCAAAATCGGGATTAATGGATGGTGCACAAACAGTTACTTTTGATAATGTTGACATTAGTGCTTATGAAAATGTTGTTCTTAGTGTCGCATTTTCGGCAAGTGGACCTGATAGTGATGATGATTTATATTTAGATATATCTTATGATAATGGTTCAACGTGGACTGGAACGGGTTCCGTAAAATTAGTTGATGGATATAGTAATGCAAATATTGCTTTTGGTGCAACAAGTGGTTCTAATCCAACTACTGTTGCATCAAACCCATGGCCTGTAAATATCTCATCAAGTGAAACACAAATTAAAATTAGATTTAGATATTTAGCTGGTGCTTCGGGTGATATATATTACATTGATGATATTAGCTTAGATGGAGATGTCGCTGCGGTTGACCCCGAACCAACAAACCAACCAACTTCATTTGCAATAGGAACAGTAACAACTTCAAATATTCCACTTTCATGGACTGCTGCGGTTGTTGGTTCACAAGCACCTGATGGATATTTAATAAAAGGTGCTACAAGTGCACCTGCCGACCCATCAGATGCTACCGACCCATCAGAAGATTTAAGTTTTTCGGATAATGCAGCGAATCATAAAATTACTCCATATACAGCTACTTCTTATAGTTCGTTTACAAACTATGCAGTTGGGACTATGTATTATTTTGGAATATGGTCATATACAAATTCAAGCACTGATATTGATTTTAAAACTACTGGAGAACCTACATTATATCATGCAACACTTCCAAACGCTGTTACAGGAACAGGCTTTACGGTTACAGGCTCTACTACCGCAGACATATCGTGGTCAAAGGCAACAGGGCATAGCGATGCCAATCATACTACCCTTGTTTTTGTTAAAGCAACAAGTTCTGTTACCGTTGGTACACCCGACAACGATGATAGTTATTATACTGCAAGCACTAATTTTGGGACGCCAGGCACAGCTTATGAGGCTGATGGCTCGGCATATTGTGTATATAAAGGAGATGGGGCAAGTGTTTCTGTTACAGGGCTAAATGCTAATACTACTTATTATGTATTGTTTTTGAATGTAGTTGATGCTTCAAACTCAAATTCAACAAATTCTTATTCTGCAAGTGCAACAACAAATGGAACAACCGCTAAAGCAGAACCAACAAATTATCCGACTGTTTTTGCCTGTGGAACAACAACCAGTTCGTCAATTCCGCTTACATGGACTGCGGCAACAGTCGGTAGTCAGGCTCCCGACTATTACTTAATTAAATGGAGTTCGGTAAGTTATGGCGACATCTCCGACCCAGTTGATGGAATCGGTTATGCTGATGCAGCAGGAATTAAAAACATTACTTATGGAACAAATACATACACTCCTACAAGTTTAACTCAAAACACTACTTATTATTTTAAAATCTGGACTTATACCTTAGCTGGAGGTTATGAAAATTATAAAACAGGGAGTGAACCACAGACAAGTTGTGCTACGCTTGAAGTTTCTGCTTGTGGACTACAGGAATTTGATAGTGGAACTACCGAACCAGAAGGCTGGACATTTACAGGGATTGGAGATACATATACAAATGCCTGCGTTTCTAATGGTTTGAAAATGGATGCAACAGGAGATGCAATTGAAACAGCTAATGTTACTTCTCCATCAGAACTGAGTTTTTATATTCAAGGAAATGGATTATCAGTTCCAAATACAACATCATCACTGCTTGTTGAAGGATATAATGGTTCGTGGAATACAATTCAAGATATTACAGGAACTGGTTTAACAAACTCTTGTGTTCAAAAATCCTTTACAAGTGTTAGTAGTTATACAAAATTCAGGTTTACTTATACAAAAGGAACAGGGAACCTAAGCTTTGACGATGTATATGTTAATTGTGCATCTTGTACGCCTCCAACAACACAGGCGACTTTACTTACGTATTCAAATTTAGCTACAACTACATTGACTGTAGGCTGGACAAGAGGAACTGGTACTGCCGGAGTAATCGTTGTTGCAAAAGCATCAAGTGCCACAACTGCCGACCCCGCAAGCGGTAGCAGTTATTCTGCTGATGCTAATTATGGTGGCACAGGTTCTGCAATAGGTGGAGGAAAGGTCGTTTATATCGGAACTGGTACAAGTGTAAATCTAACCGGATTGTCGGCAGAAACCAATTACTATTTCAATGTTTACGAATATAATACAACTGGCACATGTTATTTGACACCTGCCCTTTCTGGTACTCGCTATTCTTTAAGTACAGAACCTACAGCACATCCTGCTACATTTTCAGCCACAGCAATTTCTTACTCGCAAATAGACCTTACGTTTTCGGCAGCAAGTACAATTTCCAATGCCGATGGATATATTATTTTACGTAGGCAGGATGCGACAAACCCTACTATTACAAATGTAAACGATGGTTCTGCTCCAAACGATTTATTATTACCCGCAGGAACAACACTTGTTACAACCATTATTAGTACTGCAACTACTTCATATAGTGATATTGGGCTCACAGGAAGCACACAATATAATTATGCCATTATTGCATACAATGCTAATGTAACACCAAATGGTGAAACTTATAATTATTATACTGGAGGCACTATTAAAACTGCCAATGCTACTACTCCTACAGGACCATCAAATTCTTCAGATATTATTACAGCAAATAATGAAACGGCAAATATTAATTACGCATCAAAAACAGGTAATACTATTACTGCTACAACAGATGGAATAAGGGTTTGGTCGTTTACAGTTCGTGATGGTGGCGGTTCTAGCGATGCCGATGCTTTTGGCACAGTTCTCACATCAGTTATAATAGATAAAGGCACTAGTAACGGAGTTTCTAGCTGGGCAAATACAATTAAAGAAGCTGCATTATTTGATGGTTCTACAAAAGTTTCTGAAGTTAGTGTTACAGGAGAGTCAATAATATTTACAGGGCTTAGTGGTGCAAACGTTACAGCAGCTGATAATGGTTCAAAAACACTTGATTTATATGTAACATTTGAAACCAGTAATATTGTAGATAATCAACAATTTCAATTCAGAATTCAAAAGGCTAATACTACTACCGATGCAACTAAATCTGGTTTTTCATCTTTTACAGATGTAATAAGCAGTATAACAGGAGATAACAATAGGATTGAAGTTACAGCAACAATCTTATATTTTTCGGATGTTCCAACATCAACACCTGCGTCAACAAACTTTACCGCAACTGTTTGTGCAACTGATGCAAATTATAATTCAGATTTAGATGTAAGTCCATCAATAACTGTATCACGCAATTCAGGAACAGGCACTTTATCATCGACAGCAGGACTTGTGCAGACTGCAATTTCAGGATGTTACTCTTGGTCTGATTTGCAATATGGCACCGAAGAAGATTTTCAGATTCAGGCAGTTGCAAGTGGGCTTACAACAGCAGTTTCAGGAATAATCAGTTGCCAGAGTGGGTTGGTAATTGGAACCGGAACAGTAACTGAAAACGGAAACTTTTATGGACCTTTTAATAATTACTGGGAAAATAATCGCGTTCAGATGCTCTATCTACAATCGGAATTAGGAACAACAAAAACAATTACTGGCATAGCGTTCGACTTTTCTGATTATACTTCAAATGCAAATTACAGAGAATTGCAGAACTTTAAAATATTATTTAAAAATACAGCAACAACATCTTTTGGGACTGCTTATGAAAGCATGAGTGGCTCAACTACTGTTTATAACGTTGCAACACTTGCATTACCAGCAACAACAGGATGGTTTATTTTTGACATAAATGACTACAATTATAATGGTACAAGTAATTTAATTGTTGAAATAAAATGGGGTGATAACGAGGAATATATATCATCAATAAATAACATTTATTCTGTTAACATGACCACTTCAGGAACCAGTTATTTATCAACATGGGGCTATGCAGACGAAGAAACTCCTCCTGTATATGATGGTCGTTCTTATTCTAGACCAAATTTGAAAGTTTTCTATAATAGCTCTATACCACCAGTTCAGGATGAGTTGGTTGCAAATAAATGTTTAACCACAGCAGATGTAACATGGGTATTGCCAGGTGGTTACGATAATGCCACTAACGAAGTAATTGTTTTTGCTAAAGCAACTTCTTCAATTACTATAGGTACTCCTTCAAATAATATTAGTACATATACCGCAAATTCAATATTCGGTTCAGGGACAGCTTATCAGAATGATGCTTCTGCAAAATGTGTTTACAAAGGTGATGGTACAAGTGTTTCTATTACCGGATTGTCAGCAGCTACAACATATTATTTCCTGATTTTCAACACTAAAAATGGTAATTTATTTTCAGTTTCAGCAACAACACAAGGAACTACTATATCTGCAATTTCAAATGTTACTTCTCCCACAGCTTCATCTGGTGATGGCAGTTTTACAATAAACTGGACTAATCCAACAACTTGCTACGAAGAAGTAATGATAGTCGTAAGAGCATCTGCATCAAATACTGCTACACCAAGCGGTAACGGTTCTGCATATACAGGAAATCTTGTTTATGGCTCAGGAACTAATACACAAACAAATGCCTATGTTGTTTACGAAGGAAATGCTTCCGGTCAGACTATTTCATCGCTCACTAATGGAACGGTTTATTATATAAAATTCTTTACCAGAAATGGAAGCAGTTGGTCTTCAGGAATTGAAATAACATGTATGCCTGTTGCTGCTGGTTCTCCAACAGTTCTCGAAAGTGGAGATTTTGCAATTCTTTCAGTAAATGCAAATAATGGTGCATGCGGAATAAGTGGTGAAGATATTATCAGCTTTGTTTGTTTTAAGGATATTGGCAATGGGACAACAATAGATATGACTGATAATGGATGGGAGCGTTGTAATACAGGATATTGGGGAAATCAAGAAGGAGGAGCAAGATTTACAAGAACAGGAGGAGTTATTCCTGCAGGTACTGTAATTACTTTAAAAACAAATCAGGGGTCAAGTTCTACACCAACTACCTGGATTATTTTTTCTCAACCTGACGATCAATGGCAAGTTGATAATTTGGGAACTTATGCACCAAAAGCAAATTTCAATTTGAATGTTGGTGGCGATCAGGTTTATTTCATGCAGGGAGGCACATGGAATGGAGGTACTTCTTTAGGAAATAATGCTACTTATACAGGAGGAACTATTCTTTTTGCATTTTCGACTAATGGAACATGGGAAGCACAATGCCATAGTCCTTCTCAGTCAGTAGATAATCAAAATTCAAATTTATATCCTGGTTTAAGTTGTTTTAAGATGTCTCCAACCGGAGCAACCGATTTTAATAAATATACAGGTTCATTGGATACTGCAAGCCAAAGAGATTGGATTGACAGAATTAACAACCCTGATAATTGGTCAAGTTATGCCAGTTGTACCGACTGGGATGTCGCTACACCTGCTTTTGAAGAAGGTGGTATGATTATTCCAATTACAATAGGTGGTTTTAATAATGGCTTGTGGATTGGAGGAAAAGGAATAAATGGTCATCGCTGGAACAATTGTGAGTGTTGGCAGAATATGAAAATACCTGATGCAACAACAAACGTAGCAGTTTCAGCTTCTGCATCGAAAGACATTTGGCTTGATGACGACCCTGATTCACTAGCTACATGTAATAATCTTACATTAAGTTCTATTAATATTTACGGTGAAGAAGTCGGTGGAGTTGATGGAAATACTATTGCATCAATTCAGGCAACTTCTGCAGATAATACTGACACATATATTACGATAAATGGAATATTAACAATATCGGGGGGGATAATCAATCTTGATGATGGAGATGGAGGAACAACAGATAGTAAAATAATCTTAAAAGGGAACTGGGTTAACAACGTAGGAACATCTGCTTTTGAAGAAGGAAATGGGACAGTTGAGTTTTCAGGTACAGCAGAGCAGAGCATTACCAGTACTGCTACTGAAAATTTTGAAAATATTATTGTTAATAACACCTCTGCTACCGGAATTGTAATCAATAATGATATTGAGGTTGAAGGAACTTTAACATTAACAGACGGAGTGATAACCACAAGTACTAATAAAGTTAATGTTTCAAATAGCA
Organism: Bacteroidetes bacterium GWA2_31_9; assembly: GCA_001768975.1. GTDB lineage: Bacteria > Bacteroidota > Bacteroidia > Bacteroidales > GWF2-33-38 > GWA2-31-9. Next base: position 20,062 of record MEND01000275.1, read on the forward strand.
ATGCAACAACCGGTATTTCGGGTGCTACAAATGCAAGTTTTATAAATGGAAATTTACAAAGAGCAATTACATCAAATACAAATACATATTCATTCCCTGTTGGCGATGGAACGGCAACTACAAATTTCAAAAAAGCAGATTTTGTAAATAATAGTTTAACAGGATTGACATCTCTTACTGTTAATGTTGCTTCAGAGTCTGAATCGGGAAATAACATTGATACCAGATTAGCAATAAATCAAGATGGCACACCATTAAATAATATAATGGAATCGGCAATTTGGACAATTGAACCACAAGGAGGATGGTCTTGGTCAAGCGGTTCTTATGGTATCAATTTATATGTAGCAAATACAGGTTTATCTGCTTCAGATGATAATAAATTTTGTCCAGTAAAAAGAGCAAATACATCAAGCGATTATGCTGATTGGAGTACATTTGTAACTGCCGAAAGCACAACAATACCAGCATTTGATGCAGATGGACGAATATATAGTGGTGGTGCAGGTTATGCTCAAAGAGCTGGCTATAAGAGTTTTTCAAAACATGCAATTGCAAAAGGAGATGTAGTTTTGCCTATTGAGTTAGTTTATTTCAAAGCAAGTTTGTTAGATAAAAAAGTATTGATAGAATGGGAAACAGCTAGTGAAATAAACAACGATTATTTTACTATAGAAAGATCCATGGACGGAATAAGTTTTAATTCATTTTCAATAGTTGATGGTGCAGGAAATTCAAATAGTACTCTTAACTATTCAGCAATAGACAATAATCCATTAAATGGAATTTCATATTATCGTTTAAAGCAAACAGATTTTGATGGAAAATATTCATATAGCAATATTGTTTCAGTTTATATTGAAAATCAAGAAATAATACAAAATTTATGGTACAATAAAGATGATAATAAAATTAATATTGAGATAAATTCTACTTATTCATCAGAATACATAATAACAGCTTACGATATTTGTGGAAAACAAATAATTAATAAAAAGGCTTTTATTGATGGAAAAATGAATTTAAAAATTAATACCGACAATATTCCATCAGGAATTTATACTATTTCAATCATTTCAGATTATTGTAATTTTAATAAGAAAATAGTTATAATTACAAAATAGTTTCGTAACTATTCAATAGGTTTAAAATGTTAAAATACGAATATCTGCCACAGATTACATAGATTTTCACAGATTTTATTCACAGATTAAATAAAAAAATAAACTACTATTTTACAACAATAGTTCGTTAAAAAGTTAAATAACATATTGAAAATCAATAAAATAACTGTTAAAAAATTTGCT
>MEND01000276.1 GCA_001768975.1 Bacteroidetes bacterium GWA2_31_9
GAGCTAATTACCGATAGTAAAAAATATTTGCTTTATCTGAAACATTTCTCGAAAATTTCGGAACTTTGTCAGAAAGTAATTCAAATGTTCCTTGATAAAACTTCAATAGCCGAAATTGCAATTAAAACAGGTGTTAGCGAAATTTCTGCAAAACAAAGAAATTACGACTGCAAAAAAAAGCTGATATCAAATATAATGGACGATGCGGAGTTTGGAGAATTAGCATTAAATCTATAACAGATATGGATATAAAAACTATAGAATTATTTGAACGATATAATGCTGGCGAATTAAGCTCAGATGAACTTATTATGTTTAATTCTGAACTTGATAACAATCCAGAGTTTTTGAAACAATTTAAGGTTTTCAAAGCAATAAATAAAGTACTGGCAAATAAAGATTTAATAAATACTCGAAGACTATTAAAAGAGGCTCAAGAAGAGAACTTTGGAAAAAGGCAAACAAGAAAAATATCGTTATATAGAATTTCTTCTATAGCAGCATCTTTGCTGGTATTAATTTCGGTAGGAATTTATTTTTGGTATAGCTCTAATCAAAATATTCAGAAAGAAAAAATCTTTTCGCCTTTCTACACTGATATTCCTGTTTTACAAAGCGATATTGACTCAACTAATACTTACATCACAGCTATTAATGCTTATAAATCGCATGATTTTAAAAATGCCGAACTTTTATTTTCAAAACTTTGCGAAAGCGATACAATAAATTCATTATACAAATTCAATCTGGCATTGGTTTATCTTGCAACTGAAAAATATAATGATTCGGAAAAACTTTTAATAAAATTAATTAACGAGAAAAATCAATTAATTGAGGATAACTCACAATGGTTTTTGGGCGTAATTTACTACAAAACAAAAGACTACGACAAGGCACGTGAAGTTTTTAAACACTTGGCTGATAACAAAAAGCATTTTAAATCGGAGGATGCGAAGCTGGCGTTGGAGATTATTGAGGAAGAAGTGGAAAGTAGTAAGGAGTAAGTTGAAAGTGGTTGGAAGAGAGAAGTTTGAAGATAGAAGATAGACGTTGGAAGTTTGTGGTAGTTTAGCGAAATCGAAATGTCGTTTGAGGTTTGAAGTTAGAAGTTTGAGGTTGGAGGTCGTTGAGCGTAGCCGAAACGCCGATTTGATAATGAGTTAATGAGATAATTTGGAGATGTGTTGAAGTTTTGAGCTTTGAACTTGAAGCTTGGGGCTTGGGACTTTAAAAGGAGTTAGAGTTTGTATTTGATTATTTTTTCTTTTTTATTGACCGAATAAGTTTCTTTAAATTCAGATACATTTTTACTATTTTTTTTTGACTGAGGACATCGTTTACATCTTTTCGCAGATAAAACTCTTGAGCAAATTCCGCATCGGTTTTTATCATATTTTCAACGCTAATAACATCTTCAGGCGACAATTCACCATCGAGATATTTTTCTATTAATGTTCCATTATCTTTTTTCATACATTAAATTATTAATTATTCTGTTTTTATAAAGTGAAAAAACAGGCTGACAAGATTTGCCAGCCTATTTTAATAAAAATTAACCTAGCCCCCCATCTCCTGGTGGTGGTGGTGGTGGTGGTGGTGGTGGTGGATCTTCACCCCCTGTAATATTTGCTAATGCTCTTTTGTCAATTAATTCGATTTCGTCGTGAACAGGTTTCTGTTGCAGACGGTTTTCGTTTGTTTTCATAGTTAAAAATTAGTTTAGTTTTGCCTACTCTATTTTTTTCAGCTTTTCGGCAATCGCTGTTTAGGGTCCCTTTCTACTTGTTTATTGCATAATCGGAAAAAGGTAAGTGTAGTTTTTAGAGTTATTTTTAAATAAAATCACATTTCTTATATAAATAACTGATATTGTGAAAGAATAATTTTGTAATTTTTTACTTATTTCACAAGCAAAATGAATAAAGTGACTTCCGTACTTTGAATTTGAAACTTTGGAATTTAGTCTTTGAGCTTTAAAACAGAGAGAGACCGTTGTCAAACTCCTTTTTCGAAATTGCGAACGTAGTGAAGCAATCTGTAAATCGTTGCAAGTTAGATTGCTTCGTTTATTTCGACAGGCTCAATGACCATTTCAATGACGGAGATTGTTGCTTTTTGTGAGTTTTGCAACGGTCTCATAGTAGTCATTTCGACAAGCTCAATGACCTTTATTTGAAAAAATGATAATATATTGCAACTTGAAATTTAAAATTCAATTTCTTTAAAATACAATGAGCCGGTTTCTATTTATCTTATACTTGGTTCTGCTTCAAACTATTTTAATGGCTCAAAACATTAGTATTGAAGAGAAAAAAGCTGATTCTCTCTCAAAAAATGGAGATTTTGCAAATGCTATAGAAAAATATAATGATATTTTAAAGATAAAGCAACTCCAATATAATGATAGTTTAAGGCTATTTATGAAAAAATTTGAAGTGTATTATATGTTATTGGATTCAAACAAATTAAATGAGAATATCCAAAACATAGAATTAATTGTAAAGATTCACTCAGATATTGAAAAAAACAACGATATATACTCTCAGCTTGAATTTATTAGGGGAAAGTATTTCAATCAGAAAAAAGATATTAGTCTAGCAATAAAATATATTAATAACGCAATTGTATCTCGATTAAAGTTTGCAAATGACAGTATATTAGCTATCATGTATAGCCTTAAAGGAAGTCTATATTTAAAAAATAATTATTATAATAAAAGTTTAGTCTATTTTAATAGAGCAATTAAATGTCTTATATCAAACAAAATTTATGACAAAAACATATTGCGAATTTTATTGAATATATCTTATATATACTGGGTTCAACAAGATTTTATTAAATTCAAACATGTAAATGAGATTGCATTAAAAATGTCAAAAATGTTTAAAATAGATGATAAGTATATTGCTCAAACACAGATGAATCTAGGAACATATTATCTTAATCAATCTGATTATTTCAACGCATATAAAAGTTTTTCAAAAATTAGTGAATTAAAAAATATTTACCAACAAACAATATTAAGAGCTAATTATTATATTGCATTCACCCTTAAAGAATTTGGCGACTTTAAATTATCAAATATTAAACATTCCTATTTAATTTCAAATGAAGCTAAATTAAGTTCAGATATTGTTGCATTTACATTAAAAAGTCAAGCATTAAATTTCTACTTTCTGAGTGAGTATGATTCAAGCCTTTTTTATATTAAAAAGAGTATAAAAGAAAATGAGAAGTCCAAAACAATTAAACCTCACATTTTATATTACAATTTAGCAAAAATTTATTCCAAATTAAATTTTCAAGATTCTGCTTATAAGTCTATTAACCTAGCTTTGAGAACTATTCAAACTGAAAATATTTTGGATGCAAACTATGCTGATATATTATTTCAAAAAGGTCTGATTATTAATAATAAAAATAGTTTAGAATTTCTTAATAAAGCCATAAACATTATGAAAAATATTAGTGGATTAAAACATTCCAGAACTACATATTTATTAATAGAAAGGGGGTTGTTTCAAAAGAATAATAAAATCCAATCTCTTCAAGATTTCCAACAAGCCCTAATTTCAGTTGACTTAGATTTTAATTCGACTAATATATTTGAAAACCCAAAATGCGAACATATACTTTCGTCGGTAAATTTGGCTAAAGCATTGCGTTATAAATCAGAAGCACTGGAGCAAATATATTTACAAAACGATAGTATTCAATACCTCGAAGCAGCTTATGAAACTGCAAAATTATTAACTGAACAGATTGAAAAAATGCTTATGAGTTATCCTTTATTCGAGAGCAAGCAATTTTTGATGGATAACTCGGCAAATACATTCTCCAGAGCACAATATCTTGGTTATTTATGCTGGAAAAAAACCGGCAAAACTCAATATAAAGATGAAAATATTCTGCTGGCAGAAAAATCGAGGTCTGCAATTTTAAAATCACAAATTCAGGATAATGAACAAAATGGAAATATGTTAAATGATTCGGCAAGTAATACACTACTCGAAATAGAGCAAAACATAGCCTACATTACAGAACAGATAAACGAAAACACTGCAAATAAAACTGTTATTGATGATTTGAAAAGTCAATTATTTGAACTCCAAGAGCAAAAAAATAAAATAACCGAAAGCCTTAAGGGCGAATATGGCAATTTTTCAAATTACTTTAAAAATATTCCTGCCATGTCGTTTCAAGATATTATGAAATTTCCTGCTGAAAACGAAGCAATACTTGAATATACACTTTGTGACTCTATTATTATTTTAAATGTTGTAGCGAAAAATAAACACGAAATCTATGAAATTCAATTCGATAGCACTTTTCAGAAATATTTGCAAAGTTTTAAAAATATAGTTGTGCCGGAAGATGTTGCTTATCTGACCCTTACAACTCAAGAAGAAATAAATAATGTGGGAGGATATTTATATAATGCACTTTTGAAACCAACTGAAAATATTATTAAAGGCAAACAATTACTTATAGTTCAAGAGCCAAAACTTGGCTTTATTCCATTTGGTGCGTTTGTAAAAGAAAATAAATATTTAATTGAATATCAACCAATAAACTACATGTATTCGATAAATATTACTGATGCGGTTAAACAAAATGCCACAAACAATAATGAAGTAAAAATGGCTGCATTTCTTCCTGGCTACGAATTCCATTCAAGTAGAGTTACGGCTTATTCGCAGAAATATTACAAAACCCTGCAAGCTCTCGATTACAAAACAGAATCAGAGGCAATATACCAACAAACAGGCTGTGATACATTTTTAGTAAATAATGCTACTGAAGAAAATTTCAAAAAACTGGCAGGAAATTACACTGTTTTACATTTGGCACTGCACAGCATTCTTAACCCCGAAAACTTCGTTTTATCGAAATTGTGTTTTACCGCAGTAAACGACACATTAAATGATGGTATTTTCAATTTATGCAACGTTGCTCCTTTAAAGCTAAACTCTCAATTAACTTTTCTGAGTGGTTGCAATACAGGAGGCGGTCAGATTATTGCAGGAGAAGGAGTTATGAGCTTTGCACGAGGCTTTATACTTGCAGGAAGCAAATCAATTATAATGTCGCTTTGGGAATTAAACAATAATTCTGCAATTGATATAAATACAGGTTTTTACAAATATCTTGGCGAAGGTTATAATAAAGCCGAAGCATTACAACTTTCAAAAATTGACTACCTGAAAAAATCAGATAATCTGCATAGGCATCCTTTTTTCTGGTCGGGAATAGTATTAATTGGTGATAAAGAGCATATCGAAATATCAAAACCATACACATTACTACAAAAAACTGCAATTGCTTTAGGAATTTTAGTAATTGTTTTTGTGATTTTTATGTTTATTAAAAAAAGAAAACAAATTTTCAATGACGATACGGAAGAAGAAAAGAGTGATTGTTGTGGGTGAAGAGAGAAGAGGGAAGTTTGAGGTTTGGGGTTTCAAGTTTGTTGTTCCATCATTGCGAGGAGTTGCGAGGAACGAAGCAAAGCAATCTGTTTGAGGTTTTCAAGTTTTGAGGTTTCAAGTTAGATTTTAATATAATACTCTGCGAATACTCTGCGACCAATGCGGTTAAATATTGTTTACAGAAATCACATTATGTTGTGATTTTATTTGCTAAAATGAAAAATAAATACGTATTTTACTAAAAAATCACATTATAATGTTAGTTAATACAATTGGAGTATCAATTAAGAATCGTCGAAAAGAGCTTGGAATAACTCAGCCACACTTAGCCGAATTAGCTGATGTTAGCACAAATACACTGTATAAAATCGAACGAGGACAAGGGAATCCGTCATTGGATGTTATAACTAAATTAGCCGAGGTTTTAGGAATGGAGTTTAAACTCGAAGTTAAAATGAAGCCATAAGTAAATGAGAAAACTGAAAATATATAGAAACCAAATACTTGCAGGAGTTCTCACTGAGGAAAGTCGTAACAGCTTTATGTTTCAATACGACGAAGCATATTTTAATAATAGTACGATGTCTGCAATAAGTTTAACTCTGCCTAAAACCCAAATGGATTACAGAAGCGAATATTTATTTCCGTTTTTTTTCAATATGTTAAGCGAAGGTGTAAATAGAAAATTGCAAAGCACTCAACTAAAAATTGATGAAGAAGATAATTTTGGCTTGTTGATGGAAACAGCACAATATGATACCATTGGAGCAATAACAGTAAAACCCTTTTCAGAGAAATGAATTTAAATGAAATAAAACACCCTCCGAGAAGTCGAGACAAGCTATGACTAAAAAAGACACACAAGAGAAAAAAATTAGACAGGATTACAGGATTAACAAGCTCAAACCTGTAAATCATGTTAATCCTGTCGAAAATAATAATAAATCAGCGTCTAATAAAAAATATAAGCAAATGAAATATTGTCCCGGAACATTGGCAGAAGGATTCAATACATACAGTCAGGTTTGTTTGCGAAAATTATTTAATGCAAAAAAAGTAAGTCATATATTACCATATCAACCACCACAACAAAGTGAAGAAGTTGCTGAACAATTTTTAGAAAATCGAAAACGAATTTCAATATCTGGTGTTCAAGAAAAATTAAGTTTACTGCTTGAAAAAAATCTGCTAAGATTAACCAAAGAAGGAGAACAAGGAACATACATTTTAAAACCCATTCCCAGAGATTTAAAAAAAATTGAAATAGTTCCGGCAAACGAACATCTTACTATGCAGATTGCAAAACAGGTTTATGGAATTAATACCGCCGAAAATGCTATGATTTTTTTTGAAAACGGTACACCTGCATATATCACAAAAAGGTTTGATGTGAAAAAAGATGGTAGCAAGCTCGGAAAAGAAGATTTTGCTTCATTGGCAGGTAAAACCAAAGACAATGCAGGAGCAAATTTCAAATACGACTACAGCTATGAAGAAATTGGATATTTAATACAGAAATATGTTTCGGCATGGAGAGTTGAAATAGAAAAATATTTTTCGCTTGTTGTATTCAATTATTTATTTTCAAACGGCGATGCTCACCTGAAGAACTTTTCGTTGCTTGAGTCCTCAAAAGGAGATTTTTTACTTAGCCCTGCTTATGATTTAATAAACACTAAACTGCATGTTGACGATAGCGATTTTGCCCTAACTAACGGACTTTTTACAGATAATTATAAGAGCGAAACATTCAAAAAAACCGGGCATCCGTCTAATGATGATTTCAAAGAGTTTGGAAAAAGAATTGGAATTTCAGAAAGCCGAATAGAAAAGCTACTTAATCCATATTTAGAGAAACAATATCAAGTAGAAAGATTAGTAAATTGTTCTTTTTTAAATGATTCCTGCAAAAGAGCATATTTTTTATTTTATCAGACAAAGAGGAATTATTTAATTTCATAACCACTAATCACTTTTTATTAAGGCATATACAGGCTTAATCAATCTGTTAAGCAAGCTTTGATTTTCGGTTATTATTTCGGCTTTTCCTTGAATTTCGCCAGAACTGTTGAGCTTTTTTCCGTAGGATGTTGTAAGTCCGTCAGGCAATGAGATTTCAATCTGGTAAAAATTATCTTGTGGCATCAACGAAACAGAAAGCACTTTTCCGTAAATTATTCCATAATCAATGTAAGGGAAATTTGCAGGTTTAATAATTACCTTATCGTTTTCACAAACTTTTCCTGAGCCAGAAATAGGAAGCAATGCTTTTCCAATATAATTTGTTTCATTATCGGGAACAATTGTACATAACAAATCGTTTGCTTTAACTGGATAATTCAGAACTAATTGTTGCGAAAAGCTAACATTTCCATGCAAAGGAGATTTAATTACATATTTCAATTCCCATTGCGAAAATTCACTTTTCAATCTATTAACTATCTCTCCTATCCTACTCACAAACCCACTGCTTTCTTTTGACTTTTCTAGCTGTAGGTCTATTAAACCCTGCTCGCATTCCGAAATTTTCAATTGTGTTTGCGAAATTAGTGAATTAGAGTTTTGAGTCGATGATTTTTTTTGATAATATGACGCTCTTGAATTGTCCAAAGCAGCTTCTGAAATGACATTTTTTTGGAATAAAAGCGAATCACGCTGATATTGCTTATAGAAAATATCTAATTCAGAATTAGCAGATTGTGCCTGCTTTTTCACATTCAACAAATATTCATTATAATGAATCAATTGCTCATTTACAGATGTTATTTTTTTATCAAAATATTGTATGTTTTGCTGATTTTGATACTCGTTAAACACGGATACAAGCTCATTCCATGAATTTTGTAAATCGCCAAGCAACAAATCCGATTGTACAGGAATTGTAATATTTTCGGCTATTTTCACAGAATCCATCCATTGTTTCAACTGCATCATATTCTGATAATCGGCAGCATTGCCAATGCAAGCCAAATACTGACCGCTAACAACGCTATCTTTGTCGTGAACGAACAATGTTTCAATTTTTCCATCTGTTCCAGCATTAAGCCTTATTGGTGGATTGATAGCAGTAATGGTTATTTCTGAACTTATAATATCTGGATAATTGATAAATGCAGTGGAACAAAGCATTAAAATAATTAATACTGAAATTATCAATGCTCCCCATCGTGTAACTTTTCCGGGTATTTTGTTCAGAATATCGTTAACTTCTTCGGAGTGTAGATTGGTTGTTTCTAGGTTGTTTTTCATTGTATTAAGGTTTAGGGGTTTGTTTATAGGGTTATAGGTTGATAAGGTTATAGGGTTATAGGGTTATAGGGTTATAGGTTGATAAGGTTATAGGGTTATAGGGTTATAGGTTGATGTGATTATTTATTTATGTTAATATTGTTTTATGTTATTATGTCTTTTTGTTAATATTATAATTTTTTTTAGTTTCCTTACGTTTTACCACATTTCGACATGCTCAATGCACCGCATAGACACACTTCGGCTTCGCTCAGTGCATCGCATAGTTCACATAGGAAGAATCACATAGAAATAAAACCATTTATCAATCATTTAATTTCCAAGTTCAAGCTGATTTTTAACCAATTTATAATAACTTCCTCTTTTTTCTATCAATTCTGTGTGAGTTCCTTGTTCTACAATTTGTCCATTTTCGAGAACAACAATTTTATCGGCATTCCTTACTGTACTTAGTCTGTGTGCCACAACAACAACTGTTTTGCCTTTATAAAACTGTTCAAGATTGTTTAAAATATCTTTTTCGTTGCTTGAGTCAAGTGCATTTGTTGCTTCATCGAAAAACAGAATTTCAGGATTTTTATAAACTGCTCTGGCAATAAGTATTCTCTGTTTTTGTCCCTGGCTCAAACCAACTCCATCATTACCAATTTTAGTATTATAGCCCATTGCAAGGCTTTCGATAAAATCTTTAATGTTTGCCAGAGTTACAGCATGTAGCAGCCTGTCTTTATCAATAATTTCCTCGCCAGGAGCAATATTTGCAGCAATTGTATCTGTAAAAATAAAACCATCCTGCAATACTGCTCCACAATGGTTTCTCCAGCTATGATGCGAAAGATGCCTCAATGATGTATTTCCAACTATAATACTTCCAATAACAGGTTCGTAAAATTTAAGCAATAATTTAATTAGTGTAGTTTTGCCACTTCCGCTCGTGCCAACAATTGCAGTTACTTTATTTTTCTCAATATCTAAATCTATATTTTTTAAAACAAATTCGGATTCTGTTCCACCATACTGAAACGAAAGATTATGGACGCTTATACTTCCATCTGAAGGTATATCGGCATAATTTCCGGCTTTTTTCTCTTCTGGTTCAATTGTCCGAATCTCGTTCATACGCTCGAAGCTTATTGCAGCATCCTGAGCCGACTGAAAGAAACCAAGCATCTGTTCTATCGGAATATTCAACTGACCAATAATGTATTGCACTGCTATCATCATTCCCAGCGACATTTCACCGTTTACCACTGCAAGTGCTGCCATAAATGTTATTACTATGTTTTTAATTTCGTTAATAAATGCTGAACCTGCCTGCTGATACTGATACAGAGTGAGCGAACCAATATTATTTTTAAATAATTTTGCCTGCAAATTTTCCCATTCCCAGCGTTTTTGTTTTTCGCAATTGTTAAGTTTAATTTCGTGAATTCCTGTTATAAGCTGAATAAGATTGCTCTGATTATCTGACATTAATGCAAACCGCTTATTGTCAAGCATTTTACGTTTTTTCATAAATATTGTAAGCCAGAATGAGTAAAGCAAGCTACCTGCTATAAAAACCGAAAATATTTTTGTGCTGTAAATAAATAATACTAGCCCGAATATCAGAAAGTTGACAAAGGAAAACAGAATACTTAGTGTTGTTGTAGAAAAAAAGGTTTCAATCCTTTTGTAATCGTTTATGCGTTGCAGAATATCGCCTGTTTTTTTTGATTCAAAAAAGGCAGATGGCAACTTCATTATATCCATCAGAAAATTTGAAAGCATTGATATATTTACTCTAGCACTTACATGAAGTAAAATTTTGTTTCGTATAAAATCAAGTATCGAACGACTGGTAAATAAAACAACATGAGCGACAAGTATTAAGGTTATAAAATTGAGGTTTACCTGTGCTATTCCATAGTCCACAATTGATTGTGTCAGAAATGGAAAAATCAACTGAATAACGCTTGCCGTAAGCAAAGCAATCATTAGCTGCGATATGTGTTTTCTATAAGCTCCAATTACAGAAAGAATTGAACTAAAAACAGTTGTTTTCTTTTTTTCTTCTTCAACTGTATCAAATTCTGCTACAGGCTCAAGTACAAGACATGTTCCCTTTACATAACCATTTACGGTTGTAGAACCCCATTTCGAGATAAATTCTTCGGCAGTGAATTTCATTTTGCCAAGGGCAGGATCAGCAACATAAACATAGGTTTGCTTTTGCCCAAATAGCTTATTCATCTGATGTTTTATTTTATAAACTACAATGAAATGCTTTTGCTTCCAATGAACTATGCAGGGATGTTTGATTTCTTCTGTAAGCTGATTGAAGTTTACACGCACTCCTGTTGTACGCATACCAAGCGATTCGGCAGCCTCACTGATTCCAAGCATTGAAACTCCCTGACGGTTTATAAAACAAAGTTCACGTAGTTTTTGTAGCGAAATATATTTTCCGTAATAACGAAAAATCATTCGCAGACAAGATGGTCCGCAGTCCATGCTGTCTAATTGCCGATAGAAAGGAAATGTATCCATAATTTCAACTGTTTCTATCTGTTTATTGCAAAAACGGAAAAAAGTAAGGGTTGTTTTAAGAGTTAGTTATAATTATTTTGAAAATAATTGTATTGCTCTGGATTGCTGACAATTACATTGTTGTTTTTTAATATTTATTTTACACGAATATTAACAACCTATATGAATTAGTGATTATCTTTTACTTTTTTTATCGAAAAAAGTAAACAAAAAACTTCTAATTGCAAAAACTCACTCCGCCTTCGGCTTTGCTCAAACAGCTTGCAATTGAATAAGGAATAGGTTTTATGCTTCGCAGTTCTTAAAAAAAATGTCTGCTAATTTTTCACGTTCTAAAATGGCTTGTTTCAATTGTGTTTGCGATTCAAAATCAAATTAAAACACCTTTTTAGTGAGGTCTGATGTAAAAACAAAAATATCCGTTTTTTTATTTTGCGAACTAATGTTCTGTCTTTATTGATTTTGCTTGTATGGGTAAGGAGTTCTGATGTTAAATGTTAGATTGTTAACAAAATATTCGTGAATTCGTGGCAAAAACAGAATAAGTAATTTTTGCTTATTTGAGATAGGTGTTTTTAAATTGTGTCTTGTAATTTATTTTAGAGGTTTGGAGGATTTTGATTTTAATTTTTCTAATCTTTTTAATTCATCACCCATCGGAATAAGAGTTTTGTTGCGAACAGCTTCATTAACGTAAAGAATTATTTTATAATAATTTGCTAAAACCTGAACAGAGTTTATTAAATTAATAGCTTGTTTTTCTTCTTCGCTTGTAACATCTCCGTCGATGAATTTATCAATTAGTTCAAAAAACATATTCATAGCTTATCAGTATTTAGAGGCTTTATTCTTGTTCTTTTTTAACTCTAGTAAAATAACAATTTAAATGATGATTATACATCTTTATTTTTTCAGAATTTTCTTTTTCGTTTATTAATTCAATACGCTTTAACAATGACTTTTGTCGGAATTCGCAGAAAGGGCAATTTTTGAGGGGCTTATCCAATAAACAATTAATAACTAGCGGAATAAGGTTGTCGAATTTTGTTCCCATCTATATTATTCTAAATTTATTTTACACAAATGTACAAATAATAAAACTATTTGTCTATATAACATGTTAGTTTATTATAGATATAAATACAATTTGTTTATTGATAATCGACATAAATCTCTAATTTTAGCATTTATGGAACATATTGGCGAAAAAATCAAACAATATTTAGCATAGAATAAGATTTCTGTTATTGAGTTTGCAAAAAAAATAAATCGAAGTTTTTGAATGTAAAAATGAACTGGCAGGGAAGAATCTTTAATTTATCTGTTTTTACCGCTAAGTGATGCCCTGAGCATGTCGAAGTGTCGCAGAGACGCTAAGCTTTATTTTGACGCAGATTAACACTGATTATTATGATCTGTTTTTGACAGGATTAACATGATTTTCAGGCTTTTACTTAGACGCTGATTTTTATTTGCTACAAAGACTCAAAGGCACGAAGCTAACTTTACCACATAGACACACTTCGCATTTCGACAAGCTCAATGACCGAATGCTCAGTGCATCGCATAAGGCACATAGAAAGAATCACATAGAACAATTTAGCAATGTAACCATGTAGCAATTTAACACAATTTTCTAATTCGTATCTTTTTCAGTTCCTTCTGTTGTTTTTACATTTTCTTCGAGTATTGCCTTGTCGATGGCGGCTTTTAGTTGTAATAATTCTTCTTCGTTGAATGAATTTGTTGTTTTCCACTCGCCATCTTTTTGGTAAGTTTTTTCTACCTTGAAGTTTTTTGCCGTAAACTCACCATTTTTGCCAGTCATTTTGTTTTCCCAAACTACTACTTTGGCTGAGCCAACCTGATAGGTTGCTTTTGGTTTTTTAGAGTTGTTTTCGGTTTGTTTTTGCTCTTGGGCATTGATTGTGAATGCTAAGAGGAAGAGGATGAGGGTTGTTAGGAGGGGTTTCATGGGGTTTGGTTGTTTCATTTTTTAAATTTTAATTTATTTGCGATATTCCATTTACTTATTCAAAGTCTATATGTTTTTTTCCTAAGTATATATTTATTATAAATTTTTTCTTCTCACCGTCTTCTGCAATTTGCTTTAAATCTGAAACATCCTCAATTTTAACTAATGAAATTTTTCTAGGTTTTGGGTCTGAGAAGAATGATAAAAAATAACCTCTACCCTTTTTTGTATTTTCATCAAATCTAATTTCACCACTTCCGCCTCTAGTTGGAGCCTTATTCGATTCAATATTTGAATTATTTTTTTTATCCAAAAATGATTGTCCTTCAAAAAAATATTTCAGTTCGGGATGAACAGTTGAAAAATTCACAATTGAGCCGACAGATTCCCATTCTCCGATCATTGCTCCAGAACTATCATAAGAGCTTCCATAAAAACAAACATCATTGGTAAACCAATTTTGCTTAATATTTGCTATTGAATAATATGAAACACTATCTGATTCATAATATTTTTCAACCCAAGTACCAACTAATGCTCTTGACTTATTTAAGCTAATGTAGTTAACGCTAACTATTATGAAAGAAGAAAGTACAATTGAAAATATTAATAATATTAATGATTTAACACTAAGTGTTTTATTATTAGCCAGTTTAGATGTGATAAACCCTAACAAAGTTGAAACTAAAAGTGTAATTAAAATTGTTTTAAATTGTGTTTCCATAATGATTTTGATGTTAAGTTATATTATTTCAATTTTTTCTGTTCTATTCCTAAAAATTGTTTCAAATTTTTGTATTTAACAATCAAATAATTATATCCATTTTTTATTTGTTCGAGACGATTCCACTGTTGGTTTAACTGTCTTTCTCGCTCTTCTTTTGTTCTTAATAATTTCCAATCTGCTAAATCATTATATTTTGCTTCTTCTCTACTTAAAATAGAGCTATAATATTCCAAAGATTTCTCTAATTCACGACTTAAGATTTCAGCCAGTAGTATTGAATTATCCTTTAATTTATTAGTTACATAATTAATTTGTTGCTCAAACGAATAAATTTGTTCGTTTGTTGATTCCTGAATTGTTTTTATCTGCCGTTCAGTTTCATAGTGTAATGCATCAATTTGTTTTGCATTTAATTCCTGTAACGCTAAAATTTGTTTCGAATTTAAGTCTTGAAATGTTTTGATTTGTTTTTCGGTTGAGCTTTGCAATGCATCTATTTGCTTTGAGTTTAATATTTGCAAATGTTCTAATTGTTTTCGGAATTGTTTTCGGAATTGTTTATCGGATTCTTCATTGGATTGAAGAAAAATAATAATTGTTAAATAAATGCCTGAAATAGTTCCAATAGCTTGTAAAACATTACCAAGCCATTCCTTTTCTTTAAAATAAATTGCGATAAACACGAAAAGAATAACTAAAGATACAAAAGCTGACCATTGAATTATCCATTTGTGTTTTTTGATAGTACTTAACATTATGATTATTTATTTCCACTCTTTTAATAGTTTTAATAGTTCATTAATAACACTTGTGTTATCACTTGGATTTTCCAAGGAATTCTCTTTACTCGAATTAAATAAACCAGACTTAAAATGTTCATTTAAAAGAGCAATTATTAAAACTATATCATTACCTCCTTTTTTTAAATTAGCTAATAAATCTGCACTTATTTTAATATTACATCTATAAATGTATATATTAAAGATTTCTTTAAAGTCAGACATCAAATTTCTATACTGCTTAAATATTAATATGGCAGAGCTTTCGAAAAAAATTAACATTAAAAAAGGTCTAATACTTTGTACAACATACTGTTTAAAATATTCTGTATTATTAATATCTATTGGTATTCTTTCTGGTAGATTAAAATAAAAAAACATAAATCCAAGAGCAATGAAAACAATACCTGTAAATAACAAAACCCATGACCCATTGTATATTTGTTTGGTTTTTTTTCTAATTTCACTAATATTATTATCTAAATTAATTGGTAAACTCTCCTGCTTGTCAAACAGCTGAGCTCCATTTAAAAAGAAATATATAAAAAGAAATATAAAAGAATATATAACAATGACTACGTCAATCCTTAAAGTAGAAATAATTTCAGATGATTTAATATTATATTGAATTAAACTTTGTGTCAGCTTCGTTTTAAAATTATTAAATCGGAAAAAGTTCTTAGGAATATATTTTGACAAATCTTTAACCTTTATAAAAGCTGTGATAGAAAGGTTCTCAACATTTATTAACGTATTAAAATTATAATTATTAGGAAGATTGCTTACATTAATATCCATATATATTGTGTCTATATTATTTGATAATAATATACTGTCCACTATACCTTTATTTAAAATACATTCCCCTGTATAAATTTTATTATAATGTAATACGCTATCACAATACGAACTTATTTCTAACTCAATATTATTTAATAGGGCTTCTGTCAATAAATTATTAATAATAACTTCATTTTTATTAATAAATTCATTATCATAATTTTTTTTATTTATCTCATAAGATAATATAATATAAGTTACAAAAATTATAAATATAGCCGAAATGCCTATAATTGAATATCTTAATATCTTAAATTTAGTCATCTTCATACACAATAATTGTTCATATTTCTTTTAATGTAGTATAGTAGCCAAATACCCAACCTAATTTACCGCTATATTCAATTTGATACCAGTAGTCATTAATTTTATTGCTTTTAATAATAATTGATGATAATTCTGATTTTTTAATAACTTTATATTTATGATTACTTGGCTTAATCTTATGATAACATTTTGAATTAATAGATGGGGATTCTCTAAAATTTATTTCATCTAGAATATATAAATCTTGATTATTTAAGTTCTTGCGATTTTTTACTTCTTGAGCTAATTTAATAGTATCTTCTTCTAATATTATTGAATCATTTGTAAGGCTATCAAATTTAACTTTATTAACATCATCAGTATAATTTTTATTATAGTTATTATTTTGTGAAATTTGTACATTTACTTCCTTCAGATTATCAAATAAATTATTAATGCCAATGATAATTACAAAAGTTAAAAATGAAGTTATTATATATAAAAATATTTTTTTCATAAATTCTATATTATAAATATCTATTATTTTTTCGTATTAAACGCTGTTTCTATTACCCATTGAACAAGAGGAAAAGCAACAAATGGTGCTAATGCCAATTCTATATTGTTAGTCGAAATATATACTAAAGATGATATAATTCCTACTAAAACTGAAACCACAAACACATGTATGAACTTAATTTGACTAATTCTCTTTTCTAATGTTTTTTTTAGGTATTCATATTTAAGTTTAAAATTTTTACTGAATTTTATAAAAATATTATCTGATGTGTAATTAAACAATTCATTTATATTTATAAACTTATCCTTAATACTAAGAGTCTTATTATTAATGATTTCATTTATTTTCCTTGAGATTATCTGATTTAACTTACTATATGCAATATTCTTTGTTTTATTTAAGCTATTAGATTTTTTTGAAATTAAATCTTCGTATATTGAGTTATAAGCATCATTGAAAACATTATCATAAACTCCCTTTTTCGTTAATGCTTTAAATGTAATTGGAAGTATATCTATAAAAATAAAAAATATTATTAATAGCCAATTTGTATACTTTACAATAGGATACTTGTTCATTAATCGACTAAGTGCAATTTCTCGTCTAATGTAATCATCAGATAAAGTATAGTTTGCTATAATTGAATCTCTTTCAAGTTCTATACCATTCATTTTTCTTACAATAGAGTCCTTTTGTTGGTACACCCTTAGCTTTAAATCTGCCAATTCTGAATTAACAATACTTAGAAACTCTTTCTTTTCTTTAGCTGATGCACCATCACCATATATGCCAGTAGTTCCACTTCTTACAATACCATCAATCTCATCCTCAACAAGTCTTTGCTGTTTTAGCCTTAATTCTTCTTTCTTATTAACGATACTGTCTAAGTTATTTTTATTATTTTCTAATTCTGTTAATTTTAATACGTAATCTCGTTGGATACTATCTCTTCTTTCTTTTACCATATCCTTTAATTCATCTGAAATACTTTTATTGAAATATAACATTACAATAGGATGAGCAACTGTAAACCCAATGAACGTTGCAAAAACAAATCGCAGAATAAAAACTAAAGAAACAATATCCTTTTTAATACTATCTGATTTTCTAAATGTAGAGATGATAAATCTATCAAATGATAAAATTATTAACGACCAAACAATACCTGCAATTATAAATAATTTATAACTATCTATGAATGTAGATAATGCATAAGTCATTGCAAATAATGCTAAAATAGCTGGTACGATAACAAGTGTACCATAGCCCGCATGCTTTATTTTTTCAGATTGAGGACAGTCTTTTAAAATATCCTTGTCTGATCCAGCACACCAAATTAATATGTTGTAAATAAATCCTTTCAAGTTTAATTATTTTAGTGAATAAGTTCAACTCTCTCCCAGCTTTTCGGCAAACCGCTGTTATAAAAATAATAATAAATTATTTCTAAATTTCACAAAAATTAACATGCTATACAAATGATTTTAAGCAAATTTAGTATTCGCTAACTCTCGGTAATTATCCGTAGAGCTTTACTGATTATTCGTATATTAAATCAGTTTTTTAACAAGTATTTTAAGAATTTAAGATTTGTTTCTGGTTGAAACTTTAAGTTCAGTTTCACCTATTAGTACAACGCACTTCTCCCTGTTAAATCCTGTAATAAAATTATGATTAACTAGATATGACTGGTTTATGCGTAAAAATATTTCCTGCGTTAACATTTTACTGACTTTTGCCAATGGCTTTGAAACTCTATATTTTTTTTCGTTACATAAATATATATCAGTATAATTGCTATCGGCAGAGCAATACAATATATCTGTTTCTTCAAAGAAAATGTATGTATTACAATGTAATACACCTAGCTTTTTAAATGATATATTTTGGGTTATTTCCAATTTATTCAAATTTCTGATGACTTTGTATTAATGTACAAGAAGGATTGTTTTCACGTTCATTAATATTAACGAAACTATAAGCTTTTTTAATTTCTTTAGCTATTTGCTGATCTACGGTGTTAAATCCATTAGCTTTTACTGCTCTTAAATATTCATACATAAGCTCACGGTCATTCTGAATAATAAGAAAAATCTCATCTTTGATTTTCTTATTCATTTTTGCGATTGCTGTTTGGGCTATTTTTTTGGGGGTCATATTTTTCTCAATTATTTTTTAACAATTACTATAAAAAAATCTCCAACATTATCGTCAAACCAAAGCCTGTTTAATTCCTTATAGTCTTTTTTAAATAAAGTATCTCCTTTATTTAAAGCAACCCCATCTTTTTTTCGTTTAACTAAATTACTGTCATTTAGCCAATCTGGATATAAATTCTGGTGTTGGGTTAAGTCGGCTTATAAACCCTTTGCTTTTTAAAAAAGCAAAGGGTTTGTATAATTATTTCATCAGCCATTATAACCAATGACCTAAATTCTTTAATAGGATGTGTTATTATGTAATATTGGCTCATTAAAATAGCATTTTTTACTTATATCCAAATATTGTATAGTCCACATACATATTCCCTGTAGAATCTATAACATCTTCTTTTTCTCTTTTACCGTTTGGATAATGCTCTTTTTCAATAAATGATGCAAGGAAAAGTCCTGCTTCATCATCCTTGTCTTTTTTGAAAATTGTAGTTAAAGATTTTGAAATTAAAGTAGATAAGGTAGCAATAGCTGCTGCAACTGGGTTTGATACAGTTGCCAATGCTGATATCACTCCAACAATAGAAGTAATATTTTTATCCGTCAATATCTTACTAATTAATTCTGCATTATCTCTAGTTTTTTTATCAGACTCAATCGCTATTAACATCCAGTTAAAATCTGGTGGAATATTATCGGCTTTATAAACAATTAAACCTGTGTCGCCAAAAGTTATTACCTGATTATCTTTAACTTTACCTATTTCAGGCAAAACTCTTGAATTAATGACTTTATCTACAGCGTTTTCAATAATTTCCCTTTTCCTTTTTTCGTCATTAGTTTTAAAAAATTCATTAAAATTTGGAAAATCAGCTTCTCCAAGTGTTACAAAACTCATTATCTGAATTTCGCCTTTACCCAACAACTCTCTGTTATTGAGTATTCTTACTTTGTTTAATCTTAAATAAAACATTTTGTAATTTTTAAATTATTAAAATTGAATTTTATCGCCTACTCTATCCCAGCTTTTCGGCAAACCGCTGTTTTTATTTTTTATTCTCAATAACAATCACTCATTTCATCAATGCTTTGTTATCCCATCGCCTTCAACTTTTTTCATTAAATCAGGAATAAGATTTTCACTGAATCCTGCAATAATAGCAAGAGTGTATAATATATAAGGGTTATAATTATTGTTTAAATCTTTATCGAAACCTATTATTATTATTTTACTTTTGATAATAAAGTATAATATTAAACCAGACAACATGGCTACCAACATCCTGAACATTCCTGCATAGGTTCGAGGACCCCAATTTAAACGACTTTTAATTTTATCTTGATGCTTATTAATATTAATTGCAACTGATAATAATCCGCCGATACCACCAAATGTTGCAATGTAAATCATGTGAGCCAGTGTGCCATCTATAAAACAACCATCTATAGCATTTATTGATACATAAAAATTGAAGGTTTTTACAATTGCTGAAATAGCTATCATTCCAATTATTATTATGATACATGGAATAAGATAATATATTTTACTATAACTATCTATTTCGTTTTCAAGTTCGGGCAATATGGAATCCAGCAATCCTTCCGCACCTTTTGACTTATTTTCTAAAGCCAGAAAATATATATCAGCTAATGTGTTTTTATATTTTTTCCACAACACATTATCTCTATCAAGATATGATTCTACTTTATCTAATTTTACTGCAATTTCATAAGTGGTATCCTGAAATTTAGGTGATGTTTTGTATGTAATCTTGTTAGTTTCTTTTATTTCATAAATAACATAGTTTTCGGTTTTATTAAAAACAGACCCAACTGTTTGTCCTTTTTGAATTTTAAATCCTGTAACAATTTCATTTATATTTTCAAACGTATCTTTCATAGTATTTTATTTTAAACATTCACTTAATTGTCTGTCGCATTATTTAGTGCAATAAATAAACATTTATTATTTTGCATAGTAGTTAGTATAGCCGTTTCTTTTTCAAATGCAAAAATCATCAATGATGATATTGCGGTAATTGCAAGCAACGATAATCGTAATATTTCGGAAGAAAAGCTGATGTATCTATCTGCTAATTCAAAATCGGGTTTATAGTCGATTTCTTTAATGTCGTCCATAATTGTTTTATACTTTAGAATTATTGTAATAATTCGATTTTTCTGTTCTAATCTGTTTATATTTAATCCAATCAAAACGATTTAAAAATTCTGCTGCTGTACGAGCACCCCGAATAAACAAATCGACTTTAGCATCTTCTGTGAGTCCGAAATCGAGCCAGTTATGACTACCTGTATCAATATATGCTATCAGGTGTTTATAGTCGGGGTTTTTGATTAGAAACTCATAATCGTAAGCAAATCGTGATGTATTAAACATTGAACCTAAAATGCCAAATATTTTTTCGTTCTTATTTATTTCATTTTTATCATAGCCTAATTTAATTCCAAATGTTGGTGAAACCGGAACTTTAAAATTATCGTGAAAAATATCTATTGGAAAGTTGGAGATAATACCGCCATCCATAAACATTACTTCTTTTGGAACTGAAGTTTGCAAACCGGTTGCATTATTCCATTTTTCCCATGCTGCAACTCCGGTTGGTAAATTCTTAATCATAAAAGGCGTAAAGAAAAATGGAATAGACATTGAGGCTCTTACAAAATCGGCAGGGTTTTGTACATCTGTGTTTGAATAAAACAAATCAATCATTTTTGGGAAAATAATTTTACTTTGGGTAGTAATATCTGCGGTTATAATCGCCATTTCGCTCCAATGGTCGGGCTTGTTGTAGTCAACATTACTTCCATTATTTATTCGTTTAAATAATTTTTTGCCATCAGATATTCCTTTAAGCCTTAAAGCTTTTAAGTCTTTATAATTTCGTATTCCTTTTTGAAAAAGAAGGTTTGTCATCCAACTATGAAAATTTTTACCCGGGTTTAAACCAAAATCATCTCTGAAATTATCAATAACTTGTGCCCCTTTTATTGCTAATTTTATATTTCCTGAGCCACTCAACAGGGCATCAATAAAATCGCGTACATCGCTATCTCCGTCAACAAAATCGTACAGATTTTTATTACACAAACAATCAAGTATCCATTCCGATTTTTCAATATCGCAAGTGCCAGCTGCTGCCATAAGCATTGTATTTATGCTACCTGCTGATGTGCCTGCAAGGCTCAAAAAGCGGATTCCAACTTGCTCTAAAACATACACATAACCCACTAAGGCAACACCTAATACTCCTCCACCTTCTTGTACTAAGTCAACATATTGGTTATTGTCTGAGTCGATAATATCTGAAAATTGCTTTCCTTTGATTTGAGCTTTTAAATCTTTTAGAATACTTAAGATTTCGCCATTTTCTGTAAATTTTCTTTTGTCCATATTATTTTAATCGTTATAATTTATTAATTGCTACATCGTTTTTATTTTTCAATTTCCAACTATCAATTCTATATTCATTTCTGCCTGAGCATTTTTATAAGGATATGGCTTTTTTTCGATTATTCTATGATTTTCTACACCATAGCTTCCCTGAAAAAGATTGATATAGTCGTTTTTGTTTTTACTCATAATAGAACCTACAAGCCCTGTTAACTCCGACAATGCCTTTGCAATAGCAACTCCTGTAATAGTTGCTGGATTTGAAGCCACAGCAGTAATTAATTCAAATAATTTACTTTTGTTAACAGCTTTGCTAATATCACTTAAAGTTTTTCCGGCGTTTCTAATATCCGTATCATCTTCCATAAGGATAATTGCTGTATTAAGAGTTCCAACTACATTTGAATATGGCCAAATTTGCAAACCGTCGCCACCAAATTGATGAATTTTGTTTTTTTTAATTACAATTTTAAAACTTTCGGGGTCAACATCTTTTGGAGGATATATGAATGGTGCTTTTCCACTATAATCCCAACATATTATAAAGAAGTAAATTTCGTTTTTTGGGTTAAATATTTTTGGAAATAAACCATCAAAACTTTGTTTCAATGTTATATCTTTCATATATAAACTCCATTTGTGTTCGGACTTTTCAAAACTTACTGTTTCAGTGGAAGCAGTGTTTATATCAAACTTATTTTCATTAAATAATGCCATTTTTATTTAGGATTTAGAGATTTTGGAATTTAGGATTTTAAGATTTTTCAAACAACCACTCCCCAACCTCAATAATTTTATCAATTATTTCGTCTTTTGCATCGTCAACACCAATTTTAACAATTTCAAGTGCTGTTTCAATAATATTCCAGTATGTTGATAGTTGAGCTAGAAACTCAATTTCTTGTTCATCGGTTATTTCTGTACCAATCATGTTGTTGCCCATAATAATAATTTTTTGAGCTGCTGTATCGAATTTTTCGCCTGTTACTTTCAGAATAATAGCAAATTCTAATGTTGGCTTTACAACGGGCCACACTTGAGTAAATTTTTGTTTAAATGTTAAACCTTCTTTTAAGTTTACATCTTTCACTGCTTTAAGTGCTTCTACTAATTTAGCAAATGCGGCTTTGCGTTCGTTACGTTCGAGTTTACGAATTTCTCTTTTTTGTTTTCGGGTTTCTGCTGACATTTTCTTTAATTTTTAATTGTTAATGATTAATGTTCAATGTTTGAGGTTTGAGGTTTGTCGTTTGAAGTCTGAAGTTTAACTTCGTTGAGCTCGCAAGCTCGGTTGAAGTTGGCTACGCAGTTCATTCTTTCATTTTTTCATCCTTTCATTCCTAAATCTTAAAATTCTAAATTCTTATTGTGTTTTTAATTAATAATGACTGCTTCATCTTTTTTCCTATAAAAATAATGATTCAAAAATCGTTTTGCAATGACACGTTTATGACATGTTTTGAAAAAAATATTTATTAAAATTTATGGCTTTTATTTCTTTCATTTTATTAACTTTCAATTATTTATATGCTTCTACCTGAAAATTTATAGTTTTTTAAAAAGTGTTTTTTAGCTTGTCAACGACATCATTTTTTCAATAGAAAATATCTTTTTTCAAAATTTTGCACTTTAATTCTTTTACACTATTAATATTTAATCGTTTATATATTTTTCGGCGATGATTTACCACTGTATGTAGTGAAATTTTTAGCTTCTCGGCAACTTCATTATTTGTATGATTTTTACAAATTAATTTTACTACCTGAAATTGTCGTTCGGTGAGTATTTTTTTAATTTCGAGCTGACGATTGATTTTTACGATATGAAATTCAGCATTTCTTTTTTTGAAACAGTTTTCATGCTTATTCAGAATGGTTAATATCTCTGTTTCATTAAATTTTTTAACTTGTCTAGCTATTTTGTAAACAGGAAAGCTATTGCGATAAAACCCTAAAACACAGCCATTAACACAACCTTGCAATGGACATGAGTACAGTAAGCCGGTAAAACGTTTTTGATTTTCTGAAAGCATAAAAATTATATTATTTCATATTATATTTTCAAATTCCAAGTTTCAAAATTCCAAGAACCAAGACAAAATTTTAAAGTCCATCAACCAACGACGAACATTTCGACAAGCTCAATGTCCAAGCAAATTTTCTTAATCCTTCTCCCCTCCTGCCCTTTGAGTTTTTTTTTGGGCTTTCAAACATCCTCTATATATATGGAGAGTATTTATTTGAAAAGGTAACCAGTAGGAATTGTTAAAAATGATTTTTTAGATGTAATTTAGAATGATTCCAAATGTTTTTGAGTTTATCACTCAAAGTTTTCACAAAATATTTTTGATGGTAATAGTGGCTGCAATCGTTTTTATACAAAATATGTCCAAAATGATTGTTTTTATGTAGGAAAAATTGTTTTTATGTGTTTTTTTGGTTTTTATACCGATATTAATTGGACTATTCTATAAATCCATTTGGTATTAGCTGATTTTGGGATTTTTTTCTTTTATTTTTTTATCGAAAAAAGTAACAAGAACCTATAATTCCAAGAATACACTTCGACGATGCTCCTTGAATCGCTTCTATTAGATAGATTGCAATGGCTATAGTTTAGAATTTCTGTTTTTTTGTAATGATTTGACAATTACCAATTTTGAAATTAATCATACATGAAATATTCATGACTAAATAAAGACAATGAAATGATTATAAAGAAGATATTAGCCACAGATTGCACAAATTTTCACAGATTTAAAACAACCTTTGGTTGTTTTATCTGTGCTAATTCAAATAATCTGTGAAACAAATTTGTGTTAATTAGTGAACTTAGCGAAGCGACTCACGAATACCTTAAAAACAAGCAATATATGAGTAAATCTGTGGCAAAACAATTGATTAATTATCAAATTAAAAGCATTATTTTCACAATATACAGGTTGAAATCAAAGAAACCATAAACCTTAGCCATTGCAATTAATAAGGAATTGGTTTTAAGCAATGCTGTTCTTTGAAAAAAAAATTGCTGTTTGCAAATTCAAATTTATATCCTAAATGAAATATTTATATATAAATTTCGTTACAATTTGTACAGATTTTATATATTTGTATATATTTGTAACAAATACTAAATTGTGTCTGTCCATAATATCCGATTTCTGCGTTATGCTCATTTTGAATTACAGTCATTTACTTTAGTAAACTCCTGACAATTAAAAATATCGCAAGCCTTGAACTCGAACATTCTGGAACAGACACCGAATTTATAAACAACCACAAAATAATCAATCATGGAAATAATAGGAAAAAATATTAAGCGATTTCGGGAGAAATCAGGCTTAAGTCAGGAACAGGTTGGTGTCTATTTAGGAAAAAAAAGGGAGCAAATTGCTTATTACGAAGCAGGAACAAGGCAGCCCGGAATTGATGAACTTGAAAAATTAAGCGATTTATTTGGTGTTGAATTATCTGCAATATTTGAACAAGATGAAGCCATTCATAATGTTGATTTAGCATTGTCGTTCAGGTCTAATGAAATTTCAGATGAAGATTTAAAGCAAGTGGCTTATTTTCAGAAATTTGTTAAGAATTATTTAAAAGTCGAACGATTGTGTAATGAACAGGTCTGATTTAATTATTAAAAAACATGTTGCTGCTTTTCGTGAAAAAGCCGGAATAGGAATTTCGGAAGCTATTGACCTGCATCTTTTGTTAGAAAAGCTTAATGTTACAACAATGTTCAGACCTTTATCCGAAAATTTTTCGGGTATGGCTTTAAATATCAACGAAATAAAGTTTATGTTTATAAACTCTAACCAGCCTGTTGGAAGACAAAATTTTACAATCGGACACGAACTTTTTCATTTATTTATCGAAAAAGATTTTTCACCGCATAAATGTCATTCTGCAAGCTTTGATAAGCAAAAAAAGGATGAATATAACGCAGACCTTTTTTCTACTCACCTGCTAATGCCCGAAGACGGACTACTTTTAAATATTCCCGAAAATGAACTGACAAAAGACAAAATCAGTATTGAAACCATCTTAACTCTTGAAAAAACATTTGGGGTTTCGCATTCATCAATGTTAATAAGGTTAAAGTCGTTGGGGCTGATTTCTGAAAGTTTTTTGCTGGAAAAAAAGGAAAATATAAAAGTTTTAGCCAAAAAATATGGCTACGATATTTCATTATACGAAGCCGGCAATGAAAACAAAGTTATAGGCAACTACAAAGAAAAAGTTCACAAACTTTTTGAAAATGAGAAAATTTCGGAAGCACACTTCCATGAATTAATGAATTCATTTCCTAATGACGAAAAAGATAAAGCCTAAGATATTGCTTGATGCCGATGTTGTAATTCATTTCGTTAAAGGTGGACAAATTAGTTTGCTTCCCACAATATTTGAAGAAGAAAAAGTTATTCTCGACAAGGTGCTTGAAGAACTGCAACAGCATAAAGAATTAAAGCAATATTACGAAAACCTTGTTAGTTTTGGTTTAATAAAAGAAATCTCTTTTTCAAAAGACATTAAAGTTCTACAAGAATACTCAAAACTCAGAAAAAAATTCGGAAAAGGCGAAAGTGCCTGTATGGCTTATTGTAAATTCAATAATAATGTATTGGCAAGCAGCAACTTAAAAGACATTAAGGATTACTGTATTGAAAATAATATTGAATACATAACCACTATGGATTTTTTAAAAGAAGCTTATGAAAAAAATCTTTTAACCGAAACTGAGTGCGATTTTTTCATATACAATGTAAAATCTAAAGGGAGTAAATTGCCTTGTGATTCGATTAGTGAGTATATTGAATCATTCTAAATCCAAAAATGCTTTTCCTTCGCTTAGACTCCTGACTTCGACACTGGGACACCCTAAAAGTTTTTCCAGAAATTTTCATCAAAAAGCATAGCGACAGATTTTTGCTTTGAGGTTAGAAG
>MEND01000277.1:0-16345 GCA_001768975.1 Bacteroidetes bacterium GWA2_31_9
TGTTGATACTTTTTCATATAGTTTGCTTCCTAATCACTTTCACCTTGCTGTGAGAGTTAAAACAAAAGAAGAAATAAAAAAACATTTATTAACATCGTCAACTTATTCATCAACTTTGACAAAGTTTCAAACTTTGTCAAAGTTAGATGCCAACTACGATACAGTAATTAGCAAACAATTTTCAAACTTTTTTAGTAGTTATTCTCAGGCATTCAACAAGCAACAAAAAAGAAGAGGATCGTTATTTGAAAGACCATTCAGACGTACTTTAGTAGATACCGACGAATACTTTAAAAACCTAATTCATTATATCCATTATAATCCAGTACATCATGGCTTTGTAAAGGATTTACGAGATTGGAAATTTACTTCTTACGAAAGTTATTTTTCGTCAAAATCAACTCTTTTAAAACGAGACGAAGTAATTTCGTGGTTTCATGATAAAAAAGGATTTGAAGAATTTCATAAACGAGAGTTAGATGATAAAATGATAATCGAATTTAAATAAATATTAATTACAAAACCTACAAGGTTTTCAAAACCTTGGAAGTCTGCGAAAAATAAAAAAAATACAACTAAAATAAAAAACAATATGAAAAATTTAATCACCTTTTTAGCAATCGCAATCATAACTTTGACAAAGTTTTAAACTTTGTCAAAGTTGAAAAAGAAAAGCATTTGCTAAAATCAACTTTTTAAATTATTTTTATTTGATTATTAAAATACATTTAGGATATGAAAACAACTACAATAATATCTGAGTTACTTTCACTGCCAATTGAAGAAAGACTTATGTTAGTTAATTCTCTATTGATGAGTCTTAACAAACCAGAACCTAAAATAGATAAAAAGTGGGCGATTGTAGCAAAAAGACGATTGTCAGAACTCCGCACCGGACAAGTTAAAGCCATAAAAGGAGATGAAGTGTTTGAAAAAATTTGGGAAAATTTATCCTTATGACCTATTTCTTTCATCCAGAAGCTGAGGCAGAATTTATTCAAGCAATTAATTACTATGAAGAATGCAGTAAAGGGCTTGGATATAATTTTTCACTTGAAGTATATAGTGCAATTGAAAGAATATTAGCTTATCCAAAAGCATGGCAGTTTATTGAAGTGGACATAAGACGTTCTTTAGTTAGTAGATTTCCGTTTGGAGTATTATATGTAGTAGATAATGATAAAATTATAATACTTGCAATTATGCATTTAAATAGAGAACCTAGTTATTGGAAACAAAGAATTTAATAATAATTTTATGTTCTAAACCTGACAGGTTTTTAAAAACCTGTCAGGTTTAAATTAAAAGAAAAAAATTACAACTAAAATAAAAACAATATGAAAAATTTAATCACACTTTTAGCAATCGCAATCTGGTCGTTGAGCGTAGTCGAAATGTCAGCACAAAACTATTGCTCTGATGCAACATTTGGAACTAATGGCGAAGTAATTCAACACTATGGTGCTAATTATAATTTTTATTTCAAATCACTGGTTCAATCAGATGGAAAAATTGTATCAACAGGGAGTACTCAAGAGTACAGTTCCACTTATCAGGTGTTAATGGCACGCCACAATGCAGGTGGAACGCCTGACTTAACTTTTAACGGAACTGGATTTGCCACATTTGATGCAGGTTTTGGCAGTAACGACGAAGCTTATTGTATGGCTCTTTATCCTTCAGACAAATATGTAATAGGAGGTCGTGTTGATGCTGGAGGTAATCAGGATGTAATGATAATGAGGGTTAATAGCGATGGAACATTAGATAATACATTTAATGGAAATGGTATTTTTTTATTAGATGTAACTTTTGAAGACGACTATATTTATGATGTGGCGGTGCAATCCGACGGAAAAATTTTAGCTTGTGGCTATACTCAAACCGGCTCAACGCAAAATTTATTAATCATTCGAATTAATGCCGATGGTTCTATTGATAGTTCTTTCGATGGCGATGGAATTAAAACAATAACAATGGCTAGTTATGAAAATAAATTAAAAGCAATTGATATTTTATCAGATGGGAAAATAATTGTTGGCGGATTTGTTACAAACACTACACAGGATTTATATGTTGCATGCCTTAATCCCGATGGAAGCTTTAATACAAACTTTAATGCCCCCGATGGCTATAATATGCAAAGCCTTAGTGGTTACGACGATGCAATTATGGATATTCAAGTCGTGAATGATACCATTTATGCAGTAGGAAATTATAACGACAATCCGAGTGATAATAACCAGAACTCACAGTTTCTTGTAGTTCGTTATCGTGTTGATGGCACTCTTGATGCAGATTTTAATATTACAGGATGGAATACTGCCGATGTAAATACAATTTCAGATAACGCCTATTCCCTTTGGGTTTTAGATAATCGGAAAGTTTTAGTTGGCGGTATAAGTTGGACCGACATTAATACCTTTAAATCTAAAGCTGGTTTTGCCCGTTTTAATAATGATGGCTCATTAGATAATACTTTTGGTAATTCAGGAATTTTCTCACCCACAACCAGTTCCGACACCACACAAATACTAAGCATTGTTCCTTTATCAGATGGTAGCTTTATAGCTTCTGGTGCAGAAATGTTTAATGGAGTGTATGATGCTGCTTTGGTTAAATATGATATATGTCCATGTATTGTAAATATCCCCGATGCAAATTTCAAAGCCGCTTTAGTTGCAAATTCTGCAATTAATACAAATGCCGATGCCGAAATTCAATGTTTTGAAGCAAGTGCATATACAGGTAAAATTGATGTAAATAGTTTAAGTGTTTCTGATTTAACAGGTATTGAGGCTTTTACTTCACTAAAAACATTATTTTGCAATATAAATACTTTAACAAATTTGAATTTATCGGCAAATACTGCACTTGATACTTTGGTTTGTAATAATAATCAATTAACATCATTGGATTTAACTTCATGTGCTTCACTTAAATATGTTTATTGTGCAATAAACTCATTAACAAACATTAATGCTTCGGCAAATCCAGCTCTTGATTATTTGAACTGTGCTTTTAATTCACTAACAAGTTTAGATGTTTCTAATAATCCGATTCTTACTTATTTGTCGTGTGGTTATAATTCATTAACAAACTTGAATGTAAAAAATGGCAACAATGTAAACTTTTCGTCATTTCTGGCAACAAGTAATCCAGCCTTAACTTGCATACAGGTTGATAATGCGGCTTGGTCAACTGCCAACTGGACTAATATTCCTCCAACTGCAAGTTTTAGCGAATTTTGTGCTTCAAGTATTTCTGTTACAGCTTCTATTACAAATGCAAATTGCTATGGAACTTCAACAGGTGCATTAGATATTACAGTTTCAGGTGGCACAGCACCTTATACTTACGCATGGTCAAACCTGTCAGGTCTCGAAGACCTGACAGGTTTAGCTGCCGGTGAATACATTGTAAACGTAACCGATGCAGCAAGTGCAACTTTAGTTGATACTTTTACAGTAACAGAACCAACTCAACTCTTTGCTGTTACTACAGTTCAAACCAACGAAAGTTGTTTTGGTGCAAACGATGGAAGTGTTGATGGTAGTGGAATGGGTGGAGTTTCTCCATATAGTTTTGCATGGTCAACTGGCGAAACAACAGTTTCAGTTGGTGGTTTGACACAAGGCACATATCAGCTTACTGTTACAGATGCAAATGGATGTTCAGCTTCAACTACGTATGGAATTTTTGGTAATTCACAAATTACTTTATCTCCATCATCAGTTCAGGCTACTTGTGGCAATGCAGATGGTTCGGCTACTATAATTCCTTCAGGAGGAGTAAGTCCATATAGCTATTTATGGTCAAATAGTGAAATAACTCAGTCAATTAATGGCGTTACTGCTGGTTCGTACAATGTAACTGTTACAGATGCTAATGGTTGTTCAGCAAGTTCAACAGTAAATGTTAGTAATATTGGTGCTCCTAGTGTTTCAATTGATTATCAAACCAATGTTTCTTGTTTTGGAGGAAACAATGGTGTTGCAGCATTAATTATTTTTGGAACAGGTCCTTATTCATTTTTATGGAGTGATGGACAAACAATACAAGATGCAGTTAACTTAACAGCAGGAATTTATACTGTAACGGTTACAGATAATAACTTATGTACTGCAACTGCAACTACTACAATAAATCAACCTGCAATGGCTTTAACTGCAAATGCAGGCTCTGACCAAGCAATATGCTTAGGCAATAATGCGAATATTGCTGTTGTGGCTACTGGTGGAGCTGGCACATATACATATAATTGGTCGCCATCAGCTACTTTAAATGATGCAAGTAGTCAAAATCCAGTTTCAAGTACTTTGGTTAATGAACTTTATACAGTTACTGTTACTGATGCAAATAATTGTACTGCAACAGATAATGTTCAGGTTTCGGTAACGCCTGAAATTCTTGTTGATGCTGGAGCTGACCAAAATATATCTTCATCATCGGTTACTTTAAGCGGTTCTGTTTCAGGTGGTACAACAACAGGAATCTGGTCTTCATTATTAGGTGATGGTGCTTTTGTTCCCGATAATACAACTTTAAGTGCAGTATATATGTTAGGTTCGTCTGATATGGCAACGGGATTTGTAACATTATACCTTACATCAACGAATAATGGAATTTGCTTTGCAATTATCGACAGTGTTGTAATCACATACAATGGAACAACTTCATTATCGACAACTTTTACTCAAACAAACACAAGCTGTTTTGCAAGTTGTGATGGAAGTGCAACAGCAAATGTTAGTGGAGGAACTTCTCCTTATAATTATATGTGGTCAAGTGGAGCTACAGCTCAAACTATTAATGGATTATGTGCCGGAGTTTATACAGTAACAATTTCAGACTCTGTGTTTGATGAAGTTATTGCAAGTATAACAATTACACAACCAACACAAATTACCGCATCAACCTCAATTACTGATGTTTTATGCTTTGGAGAAGCTACTGGTTCAGCAACCGTTATGGCATCGGGTGGAACAACTCCTTATACTTATTTATGGAGCAATTCGTCCACTTCGAGTAACCTCAGTGGACTTATTTCAGGAGGTTATAATGTTACTGTTACCGATGCAAATGGCTGTTTTACAACGTCAAGTGCTACTATTAATCAACCACCATATTTAAGCATGATGATTAGTTCGTTAACTGCAGAATCTGGTACCGGAAATTGCGATGGAGCAATGTCGGTTTACACATCGGGTGGAACAAGTCCTTTTACATATTTGTGGAATCCTTCTGTTTCAACTTCTGATGTTGCAAGTGGCTTATGTGTAGACGATTATTATGTTACAGTTACAGATGCAAATGGCTGTATAGCAACAATTAATGATACTGTAACAACAAATGTTTCGCAAGCACCAGTAGCCGATTTTGTAGCAAGTCAAACAACAATTTGCGGTTCAGGTTCAGTTAGTTTTAGTGATTTTTCAACAGGAAATCCAACTTCTTGGAATTGGATTTTTGGAAATGGAAATACATCTTCACTTCAAAACCCAACAGCAATTTATTCAACTCCTGGAAGTTATTCAGTTTCATTAACTGTAACAAATTCTTTTGGTTCTGATAATATGATAAAAACTAATTATATAGTAGTAGCTCCAAATCCTGTAGTTTCTGTTACTACTACAAATGTCGATTGCAATGGTGCTTCAACAGGTTCTGCATCTGCAACTGTTTCAAGTGGAACTTTTCCTTATTTTTATAATTGGAATGTAGGCGGTGCTTCGACAACGCTCAGCAACCTTACAGCAGGAACTTATTCGGTTGTTGTTACAGATGCTAATGGATGTATGGGTAATGCTTCTGGGACTATTACTGAACCAGTTCAATTAATTGCAAATGCAGGAAATGACACATTAATTTGTTTTGGGGCAAATGCATATTTAGTTGCGACTGCAACTGGTGGAAATGGAACTTATTTATATAGTTGGAGTCCATCTTCTACTCTTGATAATGCAAATAGTCAGAATCCTATTTCAAGCACTTTTGTAAATGAAATGTATGTAGTTACAGTTACAGACGTAAACTTATGTACAGCTTCTGATACAGTTTTAATAAGCGTAAATACTGAAATTATTGTTAATGCTGGAAGCAACCAAAATGTTTCAATACCTTCTGTATCATTAAATGGAACTATTTCTGGTGGAACAACAACTGGAATTTGGCAAGTGCAAGGAGGAACAGGCTCATTTGTTCCTGATAATACAACATTAAATGCTGTTTATATGCTTAGCTCCACAGATATGTTAGCTGGTACTTTAGAATTTATATTAAGGTCAACAAATAATATATGTACTTATGCAGATACAGTTCATATTACATATACTCAACCAGTATTGAATATAACAACATCACAATCTAATGTAATTTGCTACGGAGATTCAACAGGTTGGGCAAATGTATTGGTAACAGGTGGAACCTCCCCATATACATATAACTGGAATAATGGAGGTTTTTCGGCTACACTCAACAACCTTAGTTCTGGGATTTATGATGTAACAATAACCGATTATTACGGAGTACAAGGCACAACATCGGTTACTATTACTGAACCATCAGAATTACTTTTAACATTTACATCTATTGTTGATGAAACCGTTCAAGATTCTTGCGATGGAGCAATTAACACTTATGTTTCAGGCGGAACATCTCCATATTATTATTCATGGTCAAATTCTGCTTCAAGTCAAAACTTAACAAATCTTTGTGCAGGGGTTTACACTTTAACTGTTACAGATGCAAATGCTTGTACTGCAATTTTACAAGATACTATTTTAGCTGGTGCACAACCATGTAATTTAATGGCATCTATATCTAGTCAAACAAACGTTAATTGCTTTGGCGATTCTACTGGCTCGGCAACCGTATCGGTATCAGGCGGAACTTCACCATATTCTTATAATTGGAGTAATGGTAGTACAACTAATACATTATACCTTATACCATCTTCAACATATACCGTAACTGTTTCAGATTTTAACTCATGCACATCAACAGCAAGTGTTACAATTACCGAAAATCCTCAAATTGATGTTTCTGCAATAATAACAAACGTAACTACTTATGCAGGAAACGATGGTGCAATCGTTGTTACTGTTTCAGGTGGAACAAGTCCATATTCATTTAGTTGGTCTAATGGTGGTGTTTCGGCTTCGCTCAACAGCCTTGTTGCCGGAATTTATTATCTAACTGTTTCAGACGATTATTCTTGTCAGTTTGATACAAGTTTTGAAGTTACTGAACCTGCTTCAATAATTTCAATTAGTTCTGTAGTTAATAATGTTAGTTGCTTTGGACTGGCAGATGGAATTATTGATATTAGTGTTGTTGGCGGACAAACTCCATACTCTTTTGAATGGTCAAATACCGAAGCAACCGAAGATTTATATAATTTATCAGCAGGAGATTATATTGTAACAATAACCGATGCTAATTCTGCAATTTTAATAAAAACTTTTACAATTGCAGAACCTGCTGAATTAACTGTAAGTATTAGCTCACAAACTGATGTTTCTTGTTTTGGCTTAGACGATGGTTCAATAATCACAAATGTTATTGGAGGAACAACACCTTATAATTTCAGTTGGTCAGATGCACAAACAACAACAGATGCTTTAAATCTGATGGCAGGAACTTATGGTTTAACTGTTTCTGATGCAAATTTCTGCGAATCAATTCTTAATGCGACTATTACAGAATCAGATGAAATTTTATTAACATCATCTATTACAGATGTTTCATGTGGAGGGACTTCTGATGGAGCAATTGATATTTCTGTAACTGGTGGAATTGGAACTTATACTTTTGTTTGGTCAAATAGTTCAAATACAGAAGATTTAGCAAATTTGGCTGTGGGAAATTATTCAGTAACTGTTATTGATGGCAATTTGTGTGAATTTACTACAGATTTTAATGTAAGTTCAGGTGCAAATATTATTGTTACAGATTCTGTTGAAAATGTTTCATGTTATGGTGCTAATGATGGTTCTATCAGTTTAGATATTAGTGGCGGAAATCCACCATATAATATTAATTGGTCAAATGGTTCTACATCAAATATATTGTCGGGTTTAGCACCCGGAACTTATTCTGTAACAATTTCAGATGGATTCCCTTGTAGTAGAACAATAACATTTACTATTAATCAACCTTTAACAGATATTACAGCTTCATCAGTTTCTACAACAGTAGCTGATTGTAATTACAGTTGTACAGGTTCGGCAACTTTAACAATTTCTGGAGGAACAAGTCCATATACTTATTTATGGTCGGGTGGTCAAACTTCAAATCCATCAGAAAACATGTGTCCTGGAATGAATACAGTTACAATCACCGATTCAAATGGCTGTTTCAAACAATATAGTGTTCAAATAAATATTGAACCACTTTCAAAAATCAGAGGAAATATTTATTATTCAGGAATATTAATGCCAGTTGATGCTGCAATTGTTGAATTGTGGAAAGAAACTTCTTCAAATAATTCAGGAAAAACAAAAGTTGGCGATTTACATAATGTTTCAAATGGTTATTATGAGTTTTCCGGATTGCCTTCAGGAACTTACTTTGTAAAAGCTAAAGTTATTAGTCAAGGCGATTTTCCAAATACATTACCAACTTGGTACGATACTGCACGTCAATGGTTTAATGCAACACCAATTGTTTTAGCTTGTAATGTAACACAAAATATAAATATTAATATGTTACAAGTTCCTGCAATGGCAAATGGAAATACCGATATTCATGGAAAAGTAACAACTGCAACAACAAATAAATCTATTCTTGGCGAACCAATTCCTGGAGCCGAAATTACCCTTGAGCAAGAACCTGATGATGAACCTATAATTTCAACTTCATCAGGAAATGACGGAACATACGATTTTTTGGATATACCGAGTGCAAGTTATATTGTAGTAGTTGATATTCCAGGTTATACACAGTTTGAAACATACAATATTACTGTCAATCCAAGCGATACCAGCATTAATAATTTAAACTTTGTAGTTGATACCAATGATGTTGGACTTGGAATTTATATCGACCATACTATTTTTGTTCCATTGGTAAATGGTAAGTTTATGGAAGTTAATGTTTATCCTAATCCATTTACAGAAAATGTAAGCATTGAATTTACTTTAGAAGAATCAGCAAATGTATCAGTTGATATTATTGATGCATTAGGAAAAAATGTTGCAAATGTTTGTAATGAAAGTCAATCAAAAGGAAAACATACATTTGATTTCAATGATAAACTACAAGCAGGTATTTATTTTGTAAAAATATCTGTCGATAGTACAGTTTATGTGAAGAAACTTGTAAAAAAATAGGAGATTTGTAAAGTGTTTATGTGTTCATTTACTCAAGTAACTTGAACACATAAACATGTATATACATGAACACATTAAAAAAAGAATTTAATTACAATAAAATTTCTATTCAGAAAAATTCAACTATATTTGCCCGTTAAAATATAAAAATATTAAAAATTAGGTTTTATTAAAATTATTTAAAGAAATGCAGAATAAAGCTATTATTCGATTTTTTGCTATTGCTTTAGCGTTAGTATGTGTTTACCAACTTTGGTTTACAGTAAAAACAAACATGATTGCCAACGACGCCAAAGAATATGCAAATGGTGATGTGACTAAAGAAAAAATTTACTTGGATTCAATCGCAGGATTACCAGTTTATAGTTTTCTTGGAATTCGCGATTATACTTATCTTGAATGCAAAGAAAGAGAGTTAAATCTTGGTCTTGACCTTAAAGGCGGTATGAACGTTGTAATGGAAGTGTCTGTTGTTGACATTGTTAAAGCAATGGCAAACAATAGTAAAGATAGCACTTTCAATAGTGCAATTGCACGTGCAATAAAAATGCAAACAAACAGTCAAGAAGACTTTGTATCTTTGTTTGGAAAAGCTTTTGCTCAAATTGATCCAAATGCTCGATTAGCTGCGGTTTTTAATACAGTTGAACTTAAAGATAGAATTAATTATAATTCTACAAATGAAGAAGTTTTAGCAATTATTAATAATGAGGCTGAAAGTGCAATTTCAAATTCATTCAATATTTTACGTACTAGAATTGACCGTTTTGGTGTAACTCAACCTAATATTCAACGTTCAGAAACTTCTGGAAGAATTTTAGTTGAATTGCCTGGTGTTAAAGAACCCGAACGTGTTAGAAAACTTTTACAAGGAACTGCTAAATTAGAATTTTGGGAAACGTTCGATAATGCTGAGGTTTATCAATACTTATTAGAGGCTAACAATAAAATTAAGGAAATTGAAAGTGCTAATAATGTTTTAGCAAAAGACACTTCAGAATCTAATGTAAAAGTTGATTCTTTAATTGCAACAACAACTGAAGTTGATTCAACTAAAACTGATTCTAGCGAAGTTTCTTTATTATCTAAACTAGAAAATGATTCAACAAAACAAGATTCATTAAATAACAATCCTGAAGAATTTAGAAAAAATTATCCTCTTTTTTCAGTTTTAACTCCTTGGACTACAAGAGATGGCAAATTAATGGACGGTCCAGTTGTAGGAGTAGCACAAGTTAAAGATACAAGTGCAGTAAATAAATATTTAGCTTTAAATCAAGTTAAATCAATTATTCCCAAAAATTTAAGATTTTTATGGACAATAAAGGCTTATGACGATGCCGCAAATTTTTATCAATTAGTTGCTATTAAAGTTACTTCAAGAGATGGAAAAGCACCACTTGATGGAGATGCAATTGTTAATGCTCGACCTGAGTTTGGACAAAATCAAGGTTCAGCAGAAGTTAGTATGACAATGAATGGTGATGGTGCAAAAGTTTGGGCACGTTTAACAAAAGAAAATGTAAATAAAAGCATTGCAATTGTTCTCGACGATTATGTTTATTCATTTCCAAATGTAA
This sequence comes from Bacteroidetes bacterium GWA2_31_9, assembly GCA_001768975.1. Classification (GTDB taxonomy): domain Bacteria; phylum Bacteroidota; class Bacteroidia; order Bacteroidales; family GWF2-33-38; genus GWA2-31-9. The sequence goes on from MEND01000277.1 coordinate 10,913, forward strand.
TAAACGAAATTAAAGGAGGAAATTCATCAATTACAGGAAATTTTACAATTACAGAGGCTCAGGATTTAGCAAACGTTTTAAAGTCAGGTAAATTACCAGCTCCAGCTAGAATTATTCAGGAAGAAGTTGTTGGACCATCTTTGGGTAAAGAATCAATTAATGCTGGTATGATGTCGTTTATTATAGCATTTATTTTGGTTCTTATTTATATGGGAATGTATTATAGTACAGCTGGTTGGGTGGCAAACGTATCTTTGGTTGCAAACTTGTTTTTTTTGTTTGGAGTTTTAGCATCACTTGGAGCAGTTTTAACATTACCAGGTATTGCAGGTATTGTCTTAACAATGGGTATGGCTGTTGATGCCAACGTAATTATATATGAACGTATTCGTGAGGAGCTACGAGCTGGAAAAGGTCTAAAATTAGCACTAAGCGATGGTTATAAAAATGCTTACTCTGCAATTATTGATGGTAACGTAACTACTTTAATAACAGGTATTGTTTTATTCGTTTTTGGTTCTGGTCCGATTCAAGGATTTGCCACAACATTAATCATTGGAATTTTAACTTCATTATTCTCTGCAATATTTATTTCAAGAATTATTTTTGAGTGGATGTTAGGTAGAAATATAAATATTAAATTTGATAATAAAATTACACGTAACTTCTTAACAAATACTAAGATTGACTTTATAGGAATCAGAAAAAAACTATATGTTGTTTCTATCGTAGTTATTGTAATTGGAATTGGTTCTTTAATATTTAAAGGACTAAATTATGGAATTGATTTTACTGGAGGTAGAACATATATTGTTAGATTCGACAAAGATGTTGTAGTTGGCGATATTCGTACTTCATTAGCTACTCAATTTGGAGATGCTCCTGAAGTTAAAACATTTGGGGCTGCAAATCAAGTTAAAATTACAACTAAATTTTTAATTGAAGATAACTCTGAAGAAATTGATGGTAAAATTGAAGCTATGTTGTATGAAGGATTAAAGAAATTTTATACCCAAGCTTTAACAATTGAAGATTTTAGTGCATCAAATCAGGAAGCAGGCATTCTTAGTTCTCAAAAAGTAGGGCCAACTATTGCCGATGATATTAAGATTGGTTCAATAATTTCAATAGTTGTTGCTTTACTTTGCATATTTATTTATATTGGTATCAGATTTAGAAACTGGCAATGGGGCTTGGGAGGGATAGTGTCTTTATTTCACGATTCATTAATAGTAATCTCATTGTATTCTATTTTCTATGGAATTCTTCCTTTCAATTTAGAAGTTGACCAAGCATTTATAGCAGCAATTTTAACTATTATTGGTTATTCAATTAACGACTCGGTTATTATCTTTGATAGAATTCGTGAATACAGAACTTTACATCCGAAATGGGAACTTAAAGAAAGTATTAATGGTGCAATTAACAGTACATTAGGACGAACAGTTAATACTTCGGGTACAACAATTATTGTATTACTTGCAATATTTATTTTTGGAGGCGATGTAATTCAAGGTTTCACTTTCGCATTATTAGTTGGTATTGTTGTAGGTACTTACTCATCAGTATTTAATGCAACTCCTGTAGCTTACGACTTTATAATGATGAAAAAGAAAAAAGAAGAAAAAAAGTAAAATTTTTATAAAATATAAAGAAGCCTCAAATTTTTTGAGGCTTTTTTATTTCTAAAAACTAGAGTATATTTGAATCCTGAAATAATGTTAAACTCTAATTGTGAATTTAATAATAGCTATAAACCTATAAACTTTAAACCCTTAAACTATTAAACTTATCAACTGTTAAACTATTCAACTTATAAACTTTAAAAATGAGCGGTTCAGAAATTATAGTAATAATATTAGTGTTTCTAATGCTTTTTGGAACAAAAAATCTTCCTGCTATTGCTCGTACTTTGGGTAAAGGGATGAATGAATTACGTAAAGCAACCGACGATATTAAAAAAGAAATGAATGTAAATACTGAAGAAGTAACTAAATTAAGAGAAAAAATTAAAAAAGAAATAGAGGAAAGTGTTAATATACAAGATGATATAAAAAAAGGAAATGCAATTGTATCCGAAACATTTTCATTGAAAAAAACATCTTATCCAAATAAAGCCGAAAATACTGATTCTAATAAAACTGATTCACAAAATATTGACTATTCTATATAAATCTTATGGTTATTAGTTGTTTTAAGTTTGAGGTTTGACTTTCAACAAAGAAATTACTATTTTTGATTACATTAATTCAGTTAAAATCTGAAAATTATAGTTGTTTGATAATATGAAATTTACAGAATATTTTAATTTTACCCGACTAAGAAGTGATAGATGTGATATTAAAATGGAATGGATTGAGCAAGCTTTTAATAATCCTGATTTTGAAGAAATTCAAACCGATGGTCGAATCAGAAAATGGACATTTATTAAAGAATTGAATAAATATTTGCGAATAGTAGTACTTGAAGATAATCAAACTATACATAATGCTTTTTTTGACAGGTCATTTAAAACAAAGGAGAACAAATTATGACAATTACATATTTTAAAGAAACAGATTCATTATTAATTACTTTCAATAATAACAAAATTGAAGAAACTAAAGATATTTCGGAAAATATACTGTTAGATATTGATAGCAATAGAAATATAGTTAGCATGACAATTGAACATGCTACAAAAACAGCAACCATTTCAAATTTTTCATATAATCAGATTGAAAGCAAAAGTGCTAAATGTTGATTAATTTAATTGACAAGAGCATACGCCGAAAAGTAATAAAACATAAAATTGCCACAAAGTCGCAAAGACACCAAGATGCACAACTTATCCTCATTTTTCGGGAATGCGATGAAAAACAGTTTTATATTCTTGATAAAACTTTGTGTCTTTGCGACTTTGTGGCAAAAAATAACTTTTCGAAGTGGACTCATTAATACAATATCTTAAATGATAAAAGGCGAAAACATAAAAAAATCTTTTGGCGACCTACAAGTTTTAAAAGGAATTGATGTAGAAATCAAAAAAAGCGAAATAGTATCTATAGTTGGAGCTAGTGGTGCTGGAAAATCTACATTGTTACAAATTCTTGGTACTTTATTAAAGCACGATTCAGGAGATATTTTTATAAACGAAGTTAATGTTAGTTTGCTGAAAGATAAGCAGCTTGCAAAATTTAGAAACGAAAACCTTGGTTTTGTTTTTCAATTTCATCACCTTTTGCCCGAATTTACAGCTCTTGAAAATGTCTGTTTGCCAGCTTTTATAGGAAAAAAGAATAAAAAAGAAACAATTGATAAAGCAAAAGAACTTCTTAGTTTATTACATCTTGATAGCCGAATTACTCATAAACCGAATGAACTATCTGGTGGTGAAAAGCAAAGAGTAGCAATAGCTAGAGCCTTAATAAACGACCCTGCTGTAATACTTGCCGATGAACCAACCGGAAACCTCGACTCTACAAATAGTATGGAACTTTACGATTTTATTTTTAAGCTTCGTGAAAAATTTAATCAAACATTTGTAATCGTTTCGCATAATATGAAACTTGCCGATATGTCTGACAGAATTTTGACTATGCAAGATGGAAAAATCATTATGTAAACATCTAATTAATTAGTTAGTCGCTTTGTCTTAATACTTTTGTGTGGAAACGATTAATATAACGCTATAAAGTTATTGCCAATGATGGAATCAAAACATTCCGACAAATTGATAAAAATAAATTTGGAAATAGTTGTCTAAATAGTTAACTTTGCATAGTGACTTACAATAGACAAGTAATAGCTTATAAAAACTATTTTCTCGACTTTTACGAGGAACTACCTGACAATGTTCAAGCAAAAATTGAGTGGACGCTAAACCTAATTCGGGTAATGCGACAAATTCCAGAAAAGTATTTTAAGCACACAGAAGGGACTAAAGAACTTTATGAAATTCGAGTAGAAGTTGGAAGTAATATTTATCGTGTTTTCTCCTTTTTCGATGAAGGAAATTTAGTAGTTCTTGGAAATGCTTTTCAATAGAAAACTCAAAAGACACCGAAACAAGAATTAGAAAAAGCACTTAAAATAATGGAGGAATATCATAATGAAAACAAAAAGTAATATCACGACATTAGACCAAATACTCGACAAAAAGTATGGCAAAAAAGGACAACCCAAACGTGAAGAATGGGAGCAACAATTTGAAGCGTTTCGACTTGGTTTTTTACTAGAAGAAGCACGAACCAAACTCGGTATGACACAAGAAGAGCTTGCAGACAAATGTGGAACAAATAAATCCTACATTTCACGCATAGAAAACAACTCTTCTGACATTCGCCTTTCGACACTTATGAAAATAATTCAACAAGGACTTGGCGGTCAATTAAAATTGACACTTCAACTGTAATGACTGGAAGAAAGCATAGGGCTATAATAGCACCTACAAGAAATTGGAGGTTTAGTGGTTATATGAAGTTCTGTGCTTCGTAATCGCCAATTTCATACCGCCAAGCCATCTAACTTCTATCTTCTAACTTCTAACCTCTAACTTCTGTTTTCAACAAAAATGAATCATTTAGAATTAAAAATCGAACTTGAAAAACGTTGTAATTTATACCAAAACCCAGATTTCATCTTAAACGACCCAATTCAAATTCCACAGAAATTTTCAAAAAAAGAAGATATTGAAATCTCAGCATTTCTAACTTCTGTTATTGCTTGGGGAATTCGCAAATCAATAATAAATAATGCAAACAAGTTAATGGGTTTGATGGATAATTCTCCATTTGATTTTATTAAAAATGCATCAGAAAAAGAAATTGAAAAAATAAACCTGTTTAAGCATAGAACATTCAATGGCGACGATTGCAGGTATTTTATTAAATCGTTAAGAAATATATATTTAAACCATAAAGGCTTGGAAAATGTATTTACAAGCAAGTTTAACGATACAAATTCAATAGCTGAATCATTAATTTATTTTCGGTCAGTTTTTTTTGAACTTGAGCATCCACGAAGAGTTGAAAAGCATTTGTCGGATATTAATAAAAATTCAGCAGCAAAACGACTTAATATGTTTCTCAGGTGGATGATTCGTGGAAATGAAAATGGTGTTGACTTTGGAATTTGGAAAGGAATCCCAACCTCAGCATTGTATATTCCACTAGATGTTCATGTTGGAAATGTTGCTCGAAACTTAGGATTATTAACAATAAAAGATAATAACTGGAAAGCCGTTCTTGAACTTACCGAAAATTTAAAAAAGTTCGATAAAAATGACCCAATAAAATATGACTTTGCATTATTTGGCTATGGGGTTAATAATAAGTAGTGTTTGTAAGAAAACTCCAAAAAACACTTGTGCTGAGCGGAGTCGAGGTAAAAAACAAATGTCAAGCAAATTCCAATTCTCAAAACTTCAATTCTCAAAACAGTTTGGATATTAGG
>MEND01000277.1:16355-16551 GCA_001768975.1 Bacteroidetes bacterium GWA2_31_9
GCGTTGAGCTTATCGAAATGTAACTTGAGATTTATTTGATTTTTTGAAGTTTAACTTCGTTGAGCTCGCAAGCTCGGTTGAATTTTGGTATTTCCAAAAATACACTGTTTTCTTGTAGGCACTAAGTAAAATACTTTGCGAATTGATTCTAAAATCTTAGTAACCTTTTCAGTTAATTTTAAGGACATAAATGTTT
>MEND01000278.1 GCA_001768975.1 Bacteroidetes bacterium GWA2_31_9
CTGCAAAAAATAGAAAATATTTCAATGAACTTATATTTTATGGGACTATTGCTGCTTAAAAATTTAACGAACTATTGTTTTTAAAACAGTTCCAAAATTTCCAGCGATATATCCTGTTTCTGAATCTACAAAATAAATAGAATGTAAATTCACTCCTATTGTTGAAGTTGTTATCCAGCTATCTCCTCCGTTAATAGTTTTTATAATCCTACCATCACTTGCTACAACATAGCCTATATTTTCATCAGTGAAGTAAACAGAAGTTAATACGAAACTAGTTCCTCCAGACTGTAAAGACCAACTCAGACCTGCATCATTGGTTTTAACAATTGTTCCGCTATTGCCAACTGCAAATCCAATATTTGAGTTATAAAAATAAATAGAAGTTAAAAACTCAGTTGTTCCACTTGGCAGAATTGTCCAATTTGCTCCAGCATTTATTGTTTTCAAAATCTTACCTGATTCACCAACAATATAGGCTGAATTTTCGTCAGTGAAATAAATTGAATTTAAATCACTATTTGTTCCAGTTGCTATGACAGCCCATGTTTCTCCTGAATCTGTGGTTTTTAGTATTTTTCCACTACCACCAACTAAATAACCATTGTTTAAATCCGTAAACCAAATAGATTTTAAAGGACTAGTGACGCCGCTTGCTTTAACAACCCAAGTTAACCCTGAATTTACAGTTTTTAGAATTATTCCACTATCTCCTACAGCAAATCCAATAGAACTATCTATGAAACATGTTGATGTTAAATTTACAAAAACTCCACTATTTAACTCCGACCAATTAATTCCAGCATTAGTGGTTTTTAAAATTGTTCCATAATAACCAACAGCGTATCCAGTATTCGAATCAGTGAAATATATTGAGCTTAATGATTGGTTTTGCCCTAAGGGATTTTGATTATGCCACGCTTGAGCAGAAGCAAATAAGTTAAATAATAAATAGAGAAAAGTAAATAATATTTTTATTGAATTCATTAAAAAGAAAATCAATGACTAATTATGCAATATTTTATCAAATATAATTTATTAAAAAGTCATTTCAAAGTAATCATTTTTTTCAATTTGTGAAAACAATATATGATAAAAGGAATTATTGTAAAAAAATATATTATATTATCTCAATAGGTCATATTTCTTAAAAAAGCATTTTAACAATATCAATTAGCACTTGCCGATACTATAGCGTTCCTTGTTTTACCCACAATCAAAGGAAAATCCGCAGTTAAAGTATTAACATCTGTAATCCCAGCTTCTTCAAAGTTTTTAGCAAACTCAACATTCATAAATGAATTTGCGCCATATAAAATCGAAACAGCATCGTAACCCAATAATCGTAAATATGCAACCAATGCAATGGCTTGATGTCCGGTATTACAATAAACTACAATTTTTTTGTTTATTGGAAGAGTTTTTAAATTCATAGAGTAGCTTAAATCTGCTCTGATATCATATCGTACACTGCCCGGAATATGTCCTTTTACAAATTTTGCCTCCGACCAATACGAAAGAAGAAAATATTTTGAAGGTTCTTTAAAAACATCGTCAGCTGTAATAAAAATCTGACTATCTGGTCGTTCTATGTTTTTCTTTACTTGCTCATTTAGCAAATCCATAAAAGGCTTTTGCTGCAATAAAGGTAATGCTCCAAACTTTGGTCGAGCAAGACCAACTGTGTCAATTTGCGATGCAAATTTATTTGATAAGTTTTTAGCAATATTTTCGCTAAACTGCTTGTTCCATGTGGCAATACCGAACTTTAATCCAAAACTATTATTATATCCCATAAAACGAAGTAATGTTGCAACATAAACTCCAGTTGGTCCAAAATCATCAATAATAACAATTTTTTCGTATTCGGCAGGATTAACTTTTGTTTTAAGAAAGCTCAAAATTTCCTTTCTATCAACATTATAAGACCCTTCAATATGCCCCTTTTCGTATTCAGATGCTGAACGAATATCAATCAAAAGGAAATTCGATTTGTTATATAATATGTCGGTAGCATGAATAAGTGGCGGAAAATCTTTTTTTGTAATAAAATCGCCCGATTTGTAAACAAATTCTGCTAAAGATAAATTGCTATCTTTTTGTACTAAAGAATCAACATTCAGTGTTTTAACCAAAATATTTTCGTCACTTTTGCCACAACCTTGAATTATTGCAATCGAAAATAAAGCAATAAAACCAAATAATATATTTTTCATGCGTTTATAAATTAGTATGTGCATTGTATTGAGTCTTTTTAAATTTTTGTTTTTTGCCACTGATTACACAAATTTTCACAGATTCTTTTCACAGATTTTTTTGAAATAGCACAGATAAAACAACCAAAGGTTGTTTTAAGTCTGTGAACATAGCGAAGCGATTCACGAATGCCATTAAAATATGCGATTTATGAGTAAAATTTGTGCAATCTGTGGCATTGTTTCTTATATCATAATCAGTATTAGTGGTGTTTATCATAGATATTTGATATTCAAAATTATTCACAACCTCCACCAGCTTTTTTCTTTTTATTTCCTGCTTTTGGTTGTGGAGGTGGAGCTCCAACCGATGAAGTTGAACTTGCTCCTGCTCCTGAAGTTTCTGCAACTATTTTAGCATAATCAAATTCTGGAGTTTCATCATTATAACTTAGACTTTTAATTCCAAAGTTATTCAGCATATTGTTTTGAATATAATCATAACCGCCAAGTGCTATCCAATTATTTTTCAAATTATAATGATTAATCATTGTACCTGCCAAAAATGCCTGCGAATCATCGTTTCCATATAAAACATTAACAACTTTATCTTGATTAAAAACTTCTTTGAAATTTTCGTTCAATAATTTTCTCAAAGGAATGTTAATAGCATTTGATAAATGTCCGTTTTTATATTGCTGTGGACTTCGAATGTCGATTAGTCGAAAATTAAGTGTATCCTCAGTAAATACAATCTTGGTTAATTGTTCAATAGTTAGAATATTAGAAGTGAACGATTTTAAATAATTAGCATTATCACTAAAATTTAAAGTTTGTGTTTTATTTCCGCCACAACCAGTGAAAATAATGGTTGTAAAAATTACTGCAATTAATAATATTATATTCTTTTTCATAATTTACTGTTTTTTAAATTATTCACAACCTCCACCTGCTTTTTTCTTTTTATTTCCTTTTGGTGCAGATGGAGCAGGAGCTCCAACTGAACTGGAAGTTCCATCGCTACCTCCTCCTCCAAAATATTTAGAAGCCCCTTTACGAAATTCATACATTGCAAACGCATCTGAACTTTCAGTATCGCTTGGTTTTACAGGTCTTAAAATTGTTTTAACCCACTCGTTTAGCCCACCGGTCATTACATATATGTTTTTGTAATCCAGACCTCGACAAACAAGCCAAGTTTTATCAGCTAATGTATTCCCATTTGAATAAAAAATTATTTTATAAATATCCTGATTTACATAACTACTGAAGTTTTCGTTTAATACTGAATCAAACGGAATATTAATTGATCCGGGCAATGAAAACTTTTTGTACTCTTCCTCTGTGCGTACATCTACTAAAATAACTGATGGGTCTTTTCCCATAATAAATTTTGCTACCTCATCTGTACTAACACATCTTTCTTGTTTGTTTATACAGGAAAGCATTTTTTCGGGTGTAATTTGATGCAAATTTGGCTTGCCTGATGAAAGTACAAGCCAAATTCCCCCAACCAGCACAATTAAAATTATAAATTTATCTAAGCCTTTCATATTTGAAATTTTTTAAAGTCCTAATTCTTCAATAGCTGGCACTGGGTCTTTTGAGTTTACTTTCTTTTGAATTTTGGTTACAATTACAAAAGCAACAACAGCAACAACAGTTACAATGAAAATAAACAATCCGTTAGAAATACCCAGAAAATCAGCAATATTAACCTTTCCCATTCCTCCTGATAAATGAAGCGATTTGAAAATTTTATCATAACTTAATGAATAACCCAAAATTCCAAGAATTACTCCGCCAACGAAAAACATTCCGTCGATTTTACCTGTAAAAGCCGCACAAACACTAGTTCCAGGGCAAAATCCTCCTACAATAAATCCAAGTCCCATAACAAGTCCGGCTATTAAAGTAGGAATCCAGAATGTACTTGGATAAAACGTCAGTTGTATGTCGATTAATCCATAATTATTCATTAAAAATAATCCGATTGCAGAAGTCATTGCTGCAGTAAAAAACACTTTTAATACAACAAAGTCATAACCGTAAAATACACCAGCCAGTTTTCGGGTATTAGTAAAGCCACCTGCTTCTAATCCAATTCCAAAACCAGTCCCGATTACAAACGCTATCAATAAATTGACAGGTTCGCTAATTAATTCTTGAGGAAATAATGGTCCCATATTATTAAAATTTTATATCCAAAGTTTTCTAAAAAAATATGCAAATAAATATCCGCCACCGAAAACAGCAGCTAATCCGACATAACCCGAAAATGCATTTACAGCCATTCCAGACATTATTAAGCCAGAAGTACAACCTCTTCCAAGCTGTGAGCCTACTCCCCACAATAAACCTCCGGCAATTGCAGCAATAATTCTAGTTTTATTTGTTATGTTTGGTGATTTTCCAATTTTAAAAGTTAAACGACCAAAATAAGCTGCCGAAATAATAGCACCTACAATTACTCCTAAAACTTCAAAAATTAACCACGAGTTGAGTGGTGAAGATGAACCCTCTTGTACCGATGATGCAAAATAAGTAGCATTTTTTGCATAATCATGATTTACAGCATCAACACCAGAAATTACCACTTTTTTAAATGCTCCACTTCCACCCAAACCTTCGCCGGCATAGTAATATGCAAAAATCATCATTAATCCGATGAGAAATCCTGCCAGATATGGATTCATGTATTTATTTCGCTTGTTCTCCATAATTCAAATTTTTAATATAAATAAGTTGATATTTGACCCGCATCAACCATTATGACACGGAAAATTAAACCGCCTAATAAAATTAGAAATGCTGGAATTGCAATTGGAATATGATATCCCTTTAGTTCAAAAAGCTCTAATATTGCAGGTAAAAACAATCCCATTCCGACAAATATTCCCCAAAAAACAGCTGTAAATTCTCCTCCTAGAAACATTTCGGCAGATCTTACTTGTGCTTCTGGTCCCCATACAAAACCTAAGAATAGTAAAAGAATAAATGTCAATTCAATAATAATTAAACCAATATCAATACGGCTAAATAGTTTTTTTTCAGCTTCATTATTCGACATCCACATAATTGCTGCTGCACCAGTAGATACTCCAGAAACTAAAAACAACGGCCCTAAAAGAGATGAATTCCATAATGGTCGTGCATTCATTGCCGACAATAAAATTCCGGTATAAATTCCCAATACTATTGATAGAAAAAATGTAACGTAAGCAATAGGTTTACGATTTCTTTGTGTAAACTTTATAAACCAAGGAATCACAGGTAGTTTATTGATTAGTTTTTGTACTTTTTTAAATTGCTTTGCCAACCATTTTTTGTTGTTTTGTTCAAAAAATACAATCAAATCGTCCATATAACTTAATGGCCAGAAAATTGAAATTACAAAAACTACAGTTAAAACCCATGCTCCCCATGACATTGGCGACTCAAGTCGAAAATGCATCATTAATTGCCAGAAATATGCTTTGTGATGTAAATCACCAACTAAAAAAGCCAATCCAATTGCAATAATAATAGGAGGAATTATTGTGCTTACTTTCACAGTAACAGGCATTTCATCTGCCTTTCCTTTAATAAAATAATATGTAGCAAATAATAATATTCCGGCAGCCAAACCACCAATAAATAAATATAAAGGAATTCCAAAACCCCAAACGTCAACATGTGGATACAAGTTGGAAATTTCCCTGCCACTTACCATTAATTGTTCTTTCATAAAGTAAAATTCAATTTATTTAACAAAATATACTTGTGGTTTTGTACCTGCTTCGGGTGCTAAAACATAAAATTGTCGTTCACGTAATATTTTTGAAACAGGACTATTAGCATCATCTAAATCTCCAAAATACATACAAGAAGTTGGACAAACCGAAACACAGGCTGGATTATCACCTTTTGAAACTCTATGATCGCAAAATGTACATTTATCAACATATCCATCAGGATGAAAATAACGAGCTTCGTACGGACAAGCCTCAATGCAAGCACCGCATCCTATGCACTCATTATGAGTAACTTTTACAATTCCTCCATCAATTACATGACTTGCTCCGGTTGGACAAGCTCTTACGCATGGAGTGTTATCGCAATGATTACAGCGTTGTGATTCAAAATGTAAAAATAATTCAGGATAAACACCTTTTCCGTTTTCAATAACCCAATCTCTTGCAAAACCAATTGGAACATTGTTTTCTGTTTGGCATGCTACCACACAGTCGGCACATCCAACACATTTTTTAATGTCTAATGCCATTGCATATCTCATGACACAACCTCCTCTTTATTAGGATTATCAACTAAAATTGTAACAAAATTTCCTCTCATTCCAGTTCCTCCAGTAACTTCATCTAAAACAACACTCGTTGTAAGTTGCGAATCTGCTGCTCCTTTGCCAAAAGTTGTCGATAATTTATCGCTTGTATGTCCAAATCCGTGTGGCAAATAAACCGAATCGTGGCGAATTCGCTCTGTGATTCTGACTTTTACAGAATTGGTTGTTGTAATTTCATCTTGATTTTTTAACCAGACTTCTTGATTGTTTTTAAGTCCATTAATTTTTGCAATTTTCGGACTAACCCAAAGATGATTCTCAGACATTAAATCATTCAAATTTGGATTATTAGTAGTTCGTCCGAATGTGTGCATTGGAACTCTACCATAAATTAACCTTAAATATCCTGCCGGAGGTTGAGGATGATCTTTGTATTTTGGCATTGGATCGTATCCCATTGCTTCTAAGTCGGTAGAATAAAGTTCAATTTTTCCAGAACTTGTTCCAAATTCATAATCTTCGCCTTTTGCAAGGTAAAGTGGTTCTTCTTTTTCAAAAGATTTTACTCCAATTTTTTTCATTTCGTCAAGTGAAGATCCAATTTGCTTTAATTGCCAATCCAAAACCTCTTCGAGGTTTTCCCAAGGAAAATATTTTTCCAAACCAAGTCTTAATCCTATTTCGCGAGCAATCCACCAGCCTGGCTTAGTATCGTATTTTGGTTCTACAGCCGGCATTCTGAGTGCTATTGTCGGAATTTTATGACGACTTGCTCGTAAATAATCATACCGTTCTAAATATGTACACTCTGGCAATATTACATCAGCATATCCGGTTATTTCCATCGGCATTGTATCAACTACAACAAGTAAATCAAGATTTTGAATTGCTTTTTCAGTTTTCTTTAAGTCTGGAATAGACTGAATTATGTTTGTAGCAACAACAAACCATGCTTTAACTTTGTGTTTTGTAGTAGCATCTGGAAGCGAAGCATCAACAATAATGTTGGTAACTCCGGTAAAAGCTCCTTTATATTTTTCAAGAGTAATATCTTTCCAAGTCCATTTAGGTTCAGGATAATGTGGCATTGGGAATTTTGGCAACGATTTTTTCTCAGCAAAGTAAAATCCGCCTTTTCTTCCCCAAGAGCCTAAAAGTGCATTTATAATTGCAATTGCTCGTACACGCTGAGTATCATCGCCATACCAAGCAACATGTCTTCCAGGATGAATTGCAACTGCTGGCGAAGCTTCAGCCATTTCATAAGCAGTTTTTCTGATTAAATCTGACGATAAATCGGTTTTAGTTGCTGCCCATTCAGGAGTATAGTTTGCCACATGAGCCTTAAGTTGCTCAAATCCAAAAGTATATTGCTCAACGTAATCTTTATCGTAAAGCTCTTCTGTAATTAGAACATTCATCCAGGCAAGCAAAAGAGCCATGTCGGTTGATGGTTTAATTGGTAGCCAGAATTTTGATTTTGATGCAACTGTCGAAAATCGTGGATCAACTGTAATAATCGAAAGGTCGTGGTCTATACCATAAGAAACATCCTGAACAACACCATTGTGCATATTTTCGCCAATATGGCTTCCTAAAAATACTACACATTTTGCATTTCTAATGTCAACCGGTTCGGGTGAACCAATTCCTGAGCCATAAGTTGCGATAAAAGCAGCTTCACGTGCTCCCAAACATTGAGCAATTGCAGGTTCTCCTGATGTCTCAGAACCAAAAGAACTAAATAAATGTTCAAAATGATTTGCAGTTGTACCGTGGTCTAATAAAGCGATACTTTCGTACCCATGCTTTTCACCAATAGTTTTCATTTTCTGGGCAACATAATCTAATGCTTCTTCCCATGAAACTTCCTTAAATTCTTGCGAACCGGCATCACCAACTCTTATCATTGGTCTTTTTAGGCGGTCGGTATCGTTGTACATTCCAACACCACCAGTTCCACGTGGACATAATCTTCCGTTTGAGTGTGGGTCGTCATTATTTCCAATTATTTTTTGGATGTTTCCATTTTCGTCTTTATAGACCCATCCGGCACATTTCCAAAAGCAAACTTCACAAATTGTTGGAAATCGCTCTCCTTTAAATGAATTTGGTTTGGAATTTTGCGTTGTTTCTCCATAAGCCCATTTAAGCATTGAGCCACCAATTATAATTCCACCAGCACTTAAAGAAGTTATTTTTATAAAATCACGTCTTTTCATATTCAGACTAATTTACCTTTAAATCTTTTAAGACAAACATCTATATATTTAGATATTTCGATTCAAAGGTTGATTTTATTTCTTGTTCGACAAAAGAAGATGTCGAATGACATATTTTAGAACAGGTGTGCAAATCGCAGTAATAGTCTTAATTACATAGCTTTAACATGCATAAATGTTTAAGGGCATTAAGCTAAATTAGGTCTTAAGAATTCACATCAAAAAATAATAAACTTTTTTTGTTTAATTATTTCGTTGATACTATTTTAAACTTATCACTTTTTGTATAATTGTTTGTCTGTTGCTAAAATACAAACTAAAGCACCCATTTTTATTTCGCCATCAATTGTAAACAGGCAATCGTTGTTGTTTGTAGAAGCTCCTTTGTATATTTTATTATCGCTAAATGTATAAATGCACGAAGATTTTTCTGGCGAAATTCCATCATAAATTTCATTGTTTTTAATACTAAAAATACAATTTTTATCATATCGGGAATTTCCAGTATATATTTTATTACAATCGACTGTAAATAAACATTAATCTTTTTTCCCATTATTACATTTATATACTTTGCACAATTTACAAGCATATCCACAATCTGAGTCTATTGTTGATTTTCCGTTGTAATTAATTTCCTGATCTATCGATAAAATGCAAGCTGATGAGTCTGGAATGTTGCCTTTATAAACCGTCTTGTTTTGAAAAAGATATTTACAATCTTTTGAGTTTTTAGAAATTCCTTGATAGATTTTTACTTGAGCAACGACATTGAAACTTAAAATTGTTAAGAGACATAAAATGATTGATTGTTTTATTTGTTTAGTTTTCATGTATTTATGTTTTATATTAGACGCTGATTTACTTGGATTATTATGATTTTTTTGCCACTGATTGCACAAATTATCACAGATTTTTTTCACAGATTTTTATCTTAGAGAATTTACACAGATGAAACAACCTTAGGTTGTTTCTAATATTTGTAAATTAGTGCAATCTGTGGCTATTCTCTTCTTTATAATCATCCTCTTTCAGATAAATCGGGACAAGCTGTGTGCTTATTATTAATAATAGAAGTTTCATGATAATAATCATTTAATTATTTAAAATTCAAATATGATTTTTTCAATAAAGCACTAATGGTTACAAACATGATCAGAGTCACTTGCATGATGATTCTCGTGCAGTAAACAACTTTCGCCACTATCGCTAATATTTCCTTTTATGTATTGTTTAACAATTTCGGTAGCATCGCCTGAACAACCACGAACGACATTTATTCCTGAGTTATTAAGAACATTTATTGCTCCTCCTCCTATTCCACCAGCAAGCATAACAGTAACTCCTTGTTCGGCAAGAATACTTGCAATGTTCGATTTGCAACCACAACCTTGCACAGATTTGATTGTTTCAATATTTGTAATATCTTTTGTTTCCGAAATTGTAAAAACTTCGTAAAATTCACAATGACCAAAATGATTATCAATTTGATTAATGTTTGTAACTGGAACTGCTATTTTCATAATTTATCCTCCTTTTTTAGTGTTTTTTAGAAAACTCCAATAATTTCGTTACTCTGGTTTTAAAAACAGTTATTTACAAATGTAAACTCCTTATTTTCAAAACTGCGAAAGCCTCATTCTTGGACTTTTCTAAAGAAACACTGTGTTTAATTATTCACTTTATTTATATTAGTTTGATTGTATTTTAATCGTTTTCCAAAACCATTTCCTCCTCCAGAATGTCTTCTTTTTCCCTCCCCAATTCCTAATATACTTTTTTCATTTTTCTCAATGTTATTTTTAATACAATTACCAAGTTTTCGTCCTGTTTTTGAGCCTTTTCCTTCTGGTCCTTTATGGTTTAAATGTGGCATGATTTATTTATTTAAGTTTATGAGTTCATTCAAACTAAAATCAAGGCAATTTTCACATTTTATGTGATTATCAAGTCCTTGTATTAATTTATGACATTTTTTACATCTAAACCAATCTTGTTCAAATTCGTAATTTCCACCATCTATTTCTATTGCTAGACCTTCAACAAAGGCTTTTGCTATAATTTTAAGTGCATTATTATAAATACGAGTTAATGTTGGTCTAGAAACGTTCATTTGTTCGGCAGCCTGATCTTGTGGAAGCATATCGTAACTTACAAGCCTTAAACTTTCGTATTCCTCAAAAGTCAGTTTAATACTTTCAATTTTACATGACGGTATTCCGAATGGCTTAAAACCTTTCATTTTTGGAGGAAAATCAATTTTACGGTTTTTCCGTGGGCGAGGCATCTTAAATAAAATTAAATTCGCTACAAATATAATGAACCTACGTTCATAATCAAAATATATTTTATATTTTTGTAAAAAAATTAATTATGAACCAAAGAATTCTAGATTCAGAATCCAGACAGTTTAAAGTTATTTTTCCAAACACTTTAAATTCCAATGATACATTGTTCGGAGGGAAGGCAATGCTATGGATGGATGAAGTTGCTTATATTACAGCAACTCGGTTTACAAGGGCTAATATGGTTACTGTATCAGTTGAAAAAATTAAATTTTTAACAGCTGTAAAATCAGGAACAATTGCTGAAATTATAGGAAAAGTAGTAAGAATTAGAAATGCTACAATAGAAATATTGGTAGAAATATATGTTGAAGAAATGTATAATGAGAATAGAAAAAAAGCTGTGGAAGCAACTTTTATTTTTGCAGCAATAAATAACTCAAATAAACCAATTGCAATTGATATAACCAAACTAAAATCAGACTATTCAAATCTCAAAAATTAATTTCAAAAAGTTAACAA
>MEND01000279.1 GCA_001768975.1 Bacteroidetes bacterium GWA2_31_9
AATTTTTATTAATATTTGTTTCAATATTGTATGTCTTTTGATAAGGTCTTGAATCTGATTATCTTCTAATTTCGCTTTTAATTGCTTTTCAATTTCAGAAAGCTCTTTTTTAATTCTAGCGTATTTATATGAGATTATGGTTTTTGGAACGACTTCTTTAAGCATTAAATCCTCAGAAGTCACAAAGCTATCGTGCTTTTCCCAAATCTTGCTAAGGTCATAAACTGGTGTTAACAAGTCAATTGTGAGTTTGCAAATTTCCGGATCTTCGTTATGAATAAATGTCTTATGTTCTATCGGATTTCCTTCGTTATAAAATGAAGAAATTAAGTCAAACATAGTTTGATATAATTGATTTGCAAAAACAATATCATCGTTCTTTATTTCAGCAACAATATAGTTTGCAACAGTCTGCGATTCGTCTGTTTCGGTAGTAAACAACTCTTTATCTCCATAAGTTAAAAGTAAACGTATAATTTCTTTTTCAACTATTTCGAATTGTTTGTTCGATAATACTGGTTGTTGTTTAGGTGTAAGTGGAATTTGAATAGGAAAATCAGGTCTTCTAACTCGTTTCTGATCAGCATTTTTAATTAAATGATTATTTAATTCGTAATACAAAACCGATTCGTCAACTTCCAGAATACTACTACATTCTTTTAAATAAAGCGAACGTGTTAAGTTGTTTGGAATAAGTGCAATACTGCCAACTATATTATGAATGACTGCTGATTTTTTTGCAGGATCGTTATTTACATCTTTCAGAAGTATTTTGGTTTTAAACTGAATAAAGTCAGTTTCATTCTTTGTTATATATTCTATTAATTCCGATGAACTTAATTTTCTTGATAATGAATCGGGGTCGTCGCCTTCGGGTAAAAGCAAAACCTTAACGTTCATACCTTCCTCAATAATAATATCAATTCCTTTTAAAGCGGCATTAATTCCGGCTTTATCGGCATCATAAATTATTGTAATATTATCGGTAAATCTTTTAATAAGGCGAACTTGGTCAACTGTTAACGAAGTTCCTGACGAAGCAACAACGTTTTCAATTCCAGCCTGAAACATCGAAATTACGTCAATGTAACCTTCTACTAAAAAGCATTTTCCTTTATCGGTAATTGCTTTTTTAGCGTGATAAATTCCATAAACAATTTTACTTTTGTAATATATTTCAGACTCTGGAGAGTTTAGATATTTTGCAGTTTCTTTATCAGTTCTTAAAGTCCTTGCTCCAAATGCTATTACTTTTCCCGAAAGTGCATGAATTGGAAAAATTACTCGTCCCGAAAATCTATCAAAATGTCTGTCGTTATGTTGAATTGTTAATCCTGTTTTTACAAGATATTCAATGTTATATCCGGCTTTTAATGCAGATTGAGTAAATTCATCTCTTTTTTCGGTGCAATATCCTAACTGAAATGTTTGAATTGTTTTATCCGAAAAACCACGTTCTTTGAAATAGCTCAATCCAATTGCTTTTCCATCAGCATGATTTAGAAGTGTTTCGCTAAAATACTTTTGACCATATCCTGTAACTATTTCAAGACTTTCACGAATATTTTTATTTACAATATCTTCTTCGGTCTGTTCTTTTTCAATAAAGTCAATATTGTATTTTCTGGCAAGGAACTTAAGTGCTTCGTAATACGATAAATGATCGTGTTCCATTATGAAGTTTACAGGATTTCCTCCTTTTCCACAACCGAAGCATTTGTATATGTTTTTTGCCGGAGAAACTGTAAACGATGGAGTTTTTTCGTTATGAAAAGGACAAAGCCCAAGGTAATTAGCACCTCTGCGTTTCAATGTAACATACTCTTGAACAACATCAATTACATTTGCTGTATCTATTATTCTCTCTACTGTTGATGCGTCAATCATTTATTAAAAATTTCATGTCAAAAGTACTAATAAATAACGAAAAATTGCTTTAAAAAATTCTTTGTCAAAAAATCATTAAATATTAACATATTATTATCTTTAAATATATAATTTTGTTGTTAGTATAATTAAAAAAAATATTATGAATAAAAAATTACTTTCTTTTTCAACTTTTGTTTTTGTAGTATGCTTTTCGTTAAGTATATTTGCTCAAACTGCTGGTACTATGACTTTTACCGTAACTACAAATTCAAGTAGTGGTTATAGTCCAAAGCATGGAATTATAATATGGTTAGAAAACAGTGCTGGGACTTTTATTAAGACCAAACTGAAACAATCCAAAACATCAAACCTTGACCACTTTGCAACTTGGACTGCAAAATCTGGTTCAAATACAGTAGATGCTGTTACAGGTAATACTTTACTAACACACGGGACAAGAACAATTGTTTGGGATGGAACAGATGTGGCAGGAAATATTGTAGCTGATGGTGTTTATAAAGTTTGGGTTGAGTATGCATGGGCATCAAGTAAAACTACCGGAAAGCTTACGACCTCATTTTCATGGACAAAAGGGCTTTCTGCTGATCATCAAACACCTGCCAATTTTACATCAGGTACTACTGGTTATTTAAACAATATGACGATTGATTGGGTTCCAACAATTTCTTCAGTTGAAACAGTTTCTGAAAATACTGAAATCAATGTTTTCCCAAATCCTTCAACAGGAATCATTAATGTAAACTTTGATGAAGCTACAAGTATAACTGTTGAAAATATTCTTGGTTCAGTAGTTTATAATGAAAAATTAAACAATTCAGGTTCTAGAAATATGAGCATTGACTTGACTGGATATGCTAATGGCATTTATGTTGTAAATGTTATTAATGGAGACAAATCATCAAAGCATAAAGTGTTAATTTATAGATAATAATTGGGTTAAATATTTTAGTTAAATTGAGCAAGAAGTAAATGAATTACTTCTTGCTTTTTTTATGGGCAATTGAGAAAAAATATTTTTAGGAAAAGTTTTTACTTTTTTTACTTTTGCCGTAGTTTGATTATCAATTAATATTTTTTTAATGAAAACAAAAGTTAACTGGCTTCCGCTATTTTTTTCAAATTATTTAGGAGTTTTAAATGATAATCTGCTTAAAAATTTAATTTGCTTTATTTCTATTTATTGGGTTGCAAGAGGAAATGAATCTATAATTATTATGCTTGCAACAGGATTTATGGTATTGCCATATATTCTTTTTTCGCCATACTCAGGGCTATTAGCAAAAACAATTCAAAAACAAAAAATTGTACTTTATGCAAAATTTGCCGAAATACCAATAATGACAGTTGCTTTTACCGGTTTTTGGATTGAAAATATTTATGTAGTAATGATTGCAATGTTCTTTATGGGATTACAAAGCTGCATTTATTCTCCCTCAAAATACGGACTTATTAGAGATATTGGAGGTGAAGAAAAAATCAGTTATGGGACAGGAATTATTGAAATGTTAACTTTTATGGGTGTTTTAACAGGCACTTTTATAGCTGGTGTAATTTCTGATATTATTCAAAATCAAATTTGGATAATTTTCGGAGCATTTATGTTAATTTCAATATTGGGTTATATTAGTGGATTATATGTTAAAGCTGTTGAATCAGAGCCATTAAAAAGGGCAAACGAATCGCTCAATCCAATTAGCTTTATTTTAAAAAATTATAAATGGTCGATTAAAAATGCACCCGAACTTAATTTTATTGTTTTGGGCTTAGCAACATTTTGGCTTGTAGGCTCTATGATTCAGATGAATATGCTTATACATTGCCCGCAAAATCTTGGACTAACAAATACCGAAACCGGAATTGTAATGGCACTTGTGGCAATATCTATAGGTTTAGGCACTTGGATTTCGGGTATTCTGGCAAAAAAAAGTGTTGAAGTTGGAATTATACCAGTTGGTGGAATTGGCTTAACGGTAAATATATTAGTTATATACATATTAAATCCAGGAAGTTATATTTTTACAGCCTTAATAATGTTGGCTGCTTTTTCGGCAGGTTTATTAAAAGTACCACTTAATGCGTGGATGCAGGAAAACATAAAAGGTCGTAAACTTGGCGATGCAATTGCGTATAACAATCTGGTCGATTTTGTTTTTATTCTTATTTCAGCCGGATTGTTTGGTTTACTTGAAACGGCATTTGGAAGCAGAAATGTTTTTTTAGGAATAGCAATACTATCAACTACTTTGACATTATTTTTAATGTTTAAGTTAAAAGGTGTAAAACAAAGCTTTACTAAGGTTTTTAAAATAAAAGTGTAGTAACATTAACATTGAAACGAGTTAAAAATAAGGGCATTGGGTATATGGTTGTTGAATTGCAGTCATATTTACTTATTACCATATACCTTATATTTTTTATAAGGATTAATTATTTCAATATACTTAAATCACTATGATTCCAAAAAAAACAGCCCTATGGAAGAAAATTCTTGCTGTATTTTTCAGGTTTGGATTTTCGTTAAGATATTCGGTTCAAATTAAAGGACTTGAAGTTCTTGATGATAATAGAGTTAAGATTTTTCTACCAAACCATCAAGCATTAATTGAACCTATTATACTTCAATCATACATAATAAAACGTAACGAAATAGTCCCTGCTGTTTCAGCAAAATATTTTGAAAATACATTTTTCCGTTATATGATGAAAATTGTTAATTCTGTACCAGTTAGCGACCTCGATAAAGGTGTACGAGATATTGATGTTCTTAAAAAAGTTAAATCAGCATTATTAAATCAAATATTAAATGGTAAAAATGTATTATTATATCCTTCAGGTCAGTTGGCAACACAAGGTTATGAGAAATTATTTAACAAGCAAGGAGCATATAATATAGTTTCAGAGTTATCCGAAGATATTATGATAGTTGGTGTAAGAATCAGTGGTTTTTGGGGAAGTATGTGGTCAAAAGCTCCAAACGGAAAAACTCCTGATTTTCTTTGGTCATTAATTAAAGGAACTTTAATAATTTTATCAAACTTAATTTTTTTTACGCCTCGTCGAAAAGTTTGCTTCGAATTTGTTGATATAACAGACCTTTCAAAAGAAAAGTGTAAATTAGAACGTAAAATATTTAATGCATTTTTAGAGTCTTTTTACAATAATAATGGAATAGAAAAATTAACAAGAGTAAAATATTTTTTTTATTCTTGATTTATTTCGATAATTTTACCCAAAATAATGTTTAACTAAATTAATTTAAAAATGAAGAAAATTACATTTTTTATTTTGGCACTATTTATTAGTGTAAGTGTATTTTCTCAGACTAGATCAGTGAAGAGAAGTAATGCTATTCCTCTGAGATCTAAAACTGAGAATAGTTCAATAAATTCAATGACTAATATCATTGAAAATTCGTATCAAATTATTGATATAAAGAACGAATTAAAAAAGCAAAAGACAGTTAGTTCTGTTAAGGTTAGAAACAATGCTAACTTTAATAACAACAGATCTATACTTGCAGTTGAAGACACATTGGCTTTATGCAACACTGATTCATTGGTTGGTGGTGTAGGTTACAATGGTGCTGGTGAATGGACATGTTCTATTAAATTAACATCAGCTATGCTTACACCATATATTGGTAAAGCTATACTTGGTGTTGTTGCTGGAATTGCCGATGCTGCTAGTACAACAAGCATAGTAGCTCATATTATTACCGATAGTGCAAGCTACAATGGTCTAAATCCTGCTCTTGCTGGCTCTACAGTTACAGGAGTTGTTGATGGATGGAACGATGCTCCTATAAGCATGTTAATTACTGGTAGCGACCTTTGGGTTGGATATCATATTATTGCTACTGCTGGTTATCCTTCTTTTACTGATGGTCAACCAAATATCGAAGGTGCTGACCTAATAACTGATGGAACTTGGAATTCACTTACTGGTTATGGTATTACTGGAAACTGGAATATTATGGTACTTGTTGGTACTGCTACAGGTTGTTTACAACCAAGTTCTTTAACTGTAAGTAATATTACAAATAATTCTGCTGAATTAGCATGGGCAACTGGTGGTGCAACTGCTTGGAATATTGAATATGGAACAGCTGGTTTTACTCAAGGAACAGGAACAACTGTTGCAGTTACTACAAACCCATATACATTAACAGGATTAACCCCTGGTAATTATGAATTCTATGTACAAGACGATTGTGGTGCTACACAAAGTGCTTGGACTGGTCCAGTATCTTTCTCAGTTACAAATTGTGCTTCTCCTTCTTGTTATTTCTATTTTACAATGAATGATACTTATGGTGATGGCTGGAACGGTGCTACACTTGATGTTTTAGAAGATGGTATTACCGTTGCAACTTTAGCTGGTCCTGCTACAGATACTAAAACTGATTCAGTTGGTGTTTGTGGAACAGGAACACTTACTTTGGTTTGGAATAAAGGTTCATGGGATTCAGAAATTAATTTTTCTGTAACGTCTCCTTTTGCTACTGTAATTTATGAAATAGTTGACCCAGCTACTGCTGATCCATTAGTTGATGGAGCTACATTCTATACTGGTTCTTCATCATGTACACCACCTGCTTGTCCAAATCCAACTACATTAGCTGCTTCAAATATTATGGCAACAACTGCTGATATTACTTGGGTTGAGGCTGGTACTGCAACTTTATGGGATATTGAATACGGTGTTCAAGGATTTACTCCAACTGGAACTCCTACAACTGCAGGTTTAACTGCTCAAACAGCATCTTTAACAGGTTTAATTGCTCAAACATCTTATGACATTTACGTTAGAGCAGATTGTGGAGGCTCTCAAAGTATTTGGTTTGGTCCAGTTACTTTTACTACAGCTTGTGCAATAGTTGTTGCTCCTTATACTCAAGATTTTGAAAATGCTGGTGCTATTCCTAATTGTTGGGAACAAGCAACTGACGATGATTTTAACTGGAGCTTTACAAATACTACAACTCCTTCTGCAAATACAGGTCCATCTGCCGATCATACAACAGGAACTGGTTATTATGCTTTTGTAGAATCATCATCTCCTAATTACCCAACTTTAGCAGCTGGTTTAATTACACCTTCTGTTGATATTACTCCATTGACCAATCCATCTTTAATGTTTTGGTATAATATGAATGGTGCTGATATGGGTTCTATAAATGTTGATGTTTATGATGGAACTTGGCATACTGATGTTTTTTCAATTTCTGGAAATCAAGGAGATGTTTGGACAAAAGTTATTGTTGATATTTCAACTTTCACTTCACCTGTTCAAATTAAATTCAGATCTATAACTGGTGCTGGTTGGTTAAGTGATGCAGCAATTGACGATGTATCTATTGAAGAAGGTCCTGCTTGTTTTGATCCATCTGCTTTAGCTGCACAAAATGCAACTATGACTTCTGCGGATTTATCATGGACATCATCTGCAACTACTTTTAATATTGAGTATGGAGCTTCTGGTTTCACTCAAGGAACAGGAACTGCAGTAAACGGAGTTACAGCTAATCCTTATACATTAAGTGGATTAACTTCAGCAACTCCTTATGAATTTTATGTTCAGGCTGATTGTGGAAGTGGTAATTTAAGTGCATGGGTTGGACCATTTGCATTTGGTACTTTGTCTTGCCTAGTTATTGATCAGTGTGATTATACATTAGATATGACAGACAGTTATGGTGATACATGGAATGGAGCTGGTATTACAGTTATGCAGAATGGCATTGAAGTAGGAACATATACAGAAAGTACAGGTTCTAATAGTGTTGCAACTATTGGTTTATGTGATGCTTCAAATATTCAATTAGTTTGGACTGCTGGTGGCTTTCCAGATGAGTGTTCATTTACATTGACTGATCCTTTTGGTACAGTTGTGATTACAGTTGCAGATGGCTCTACATTAACTGATGCTAATGTATTCCACACATTTACATCTGCTTGTACACCTCCTGCTTGTCCAGCTGTTACTAATTTATCTGCTGGTACAATAACTACAACTTCAGCAATTTTAAGCTGGACAAATGGTGGTTCAGAAACTGCATGGAATGTTGAATATGGAATTTCAGGTTATACTCAAGGTACAGGTACTACAGTTGCTGTTACATCTAATCCTTATACATTAAGTGGATTAACTTCTTCTACATCTTATGATTTTTACGTACAAGCTGATTGTGGTGGTTCTCAAAGTACATGGGCTGGTCCATTTACATTTGCTACATCTTGTGGTATTTTTACTACTTATCCTTGGAACGAAAGTTTTGAAGGTGGAGTTGTTCCTCCTACTTGCTGGTCTAGTGTAGATGTTGACGGAGACACTTATAATTGGGAACCAGTTGTTGATACTGATGGATATTTAATTCAAGATGGTAGTTATGCTGCAATGTCAGCTTCTTGGGATGGTACAGCTGGTGCTTTAACTCCTGATAATTATTTAATTACTCCACAATTTGCAATTAGTCAAAATAATTTAGAGTTTAAATATTGGGTTGGAACTCAAGATGGTGCTTATCCTGCTGAAGAATATTCTGTTTTAGTTAGCACAACAGGAACAGCTACAGGCGATTTCATACAAATTTATAATGAAATATTAACTGCTGACGATACTATTTGGAGAGAAGTTAAACTTCCTTTAGCTGCATACGATGGACAAAGTATTTATTTGGCTTTCAGACATTTTAATTCATCAGATAATTTCCAAATGAAGATTGATAATGTTTCGATTGACTATACAACTAGTATTAATACTGTTGAATCAAATAATATTTCTATCTATCCTAATCCAACCAAAGGGATTGTAAATATTAAATCTGCTGAAAATAGCAATGTATTTGTTTATAATATTCTTGGAGATTTAGTTGCTTCTTTCAACAATATTTCAAATAATAGCAAAGTTGATTTAAGTAATTTATCTGAAGGAAATTACGTAATTAAAGTTGTTTCTGAAAAAGAATCAGTTAATCAACAAATTACTATTGTTAAATAAGGAATCTCTTATAAAATGAAAAAAGCTGCCTCGTGAGGCAGCTTTTTTTATGTAATTTTTTGTCGTTTCTATTTTGCTAGAATGATGTTAACCTTTACTTTAAACTCATCGTAAATAGTTTTATCTCCTAAATTATCGAAGAAAGACCCAGAGCCATATTTAATATCAAACATAGTTCTATCAATAATAATGTTTGCATTAATTTTTACTTCATTTTCTAGTTTTTGAATTACTGCCTTAAATTCAATTGGTTTGGTAATGCCTTTAATAGTTAAATCTGCATTAATCAATGCATATCCTTTTTCAAACGAAACAGGTTTTATTAACTTAATTGTTGCAGTTTGAAATTTATCAACTCCAAAAAAATCATCCGATTTTAAGTGACCAATTATTTTTTTATTGTATTCTTCATCAGTTAAATCTGTACATTGAATAGAATTCATATCTATAATAAATTCAGCATCTATAATTGTTTTATCTTTTAATTCTATTTCACCAGATTTTAAATTTATTGTCCCTTGATGATAACCAGTAATTTTTTCGGCTAACCATTCTAGTTTTGACTTTGTAGTTTCAGCATTATATTTATCTTGTGCAAAAATTGCAAGATTAATAAGCATAAAAAGACTTATTGTTTGAAATGTTTTCATAATTTTATAAATATTAGTTAATTAATATTGCAAATATACTATATAAGATATATGTTTGCAAGGAGTTACAAATTGGTGCAATAATATACTAAAGTATAGCAACGCTTTAAATCAGCACGATAATGATGAAAAATAATAAAAAAAATCTAACATGTCCAGTTCAAACTACTTCCGAAGTTTTAGGAGGAAAATGGAAATTGGTAATATTGCATTATTTGATTGATGGTAATCCAAAGCGTTTTAACGAGCTTGAATCTATCATCGAAGGAATTTCTCCAAAAATGCTTGTTAAAGAATTAAAAGACCTCGAACATAACTTAATTATAAAAAGAGAGCAGTTTAGAACAATTCCTCCAAAAGTAGAATATTCATTAACAGAATATGGAAAAAGTGTAGTTCCGCTTATTAACGTACTTAAAATGTTTGGCGAACAGCATATTAATTTAATGAATCAATAGTTTTTTATATATTCAGAATTATTGTTTGCTTTATATCTGGATGAACACTTTTTGCAACCGGACACTCACGAGTACTAACTTCAATAAACTTTTTATCTTTTTCGGAATATTGTGATGGATTTGGGAAATCAAATTCTAATACTATTTCTACAATTCTACGTGGATTTGACCCCATAATTTTTGTAGTTTTTACAGTCGTACCATCAATATTAAAATTATGATTTTGTGTAGCAATTCCCATAATCGTTAGCATACAACTTCCTAGAGCAGTCGCAACTAAATCAGTCGGTGAAAAGTATTCTGCTTTACCATTATTATCAAGAGGTGCATCTGTAATTATCTCTTTTCCAGAAAAGGTATGAGTTGCAATTGTTCTTAATTCTCCTGAATAAATTGTTGAGATTGTTGCCATATTTTTTTTTGTAAAGATAATAAAACTATATAGTTGATTATTTATCCTTTTTTTATGATTTTAAAATTTGTTATCTAAAAAATAAATTATTTTTACCAAAATTTTAATTTTTATGACACAAGAAGAATTTTTCAAAAAGATTATTGCTCACTCTAAAGAATATGGTTTTATTTTCCAATCAAGTGAAATTTATGACGGACTTAGTGCAGTTTACGATTATGCTCAAAATGGAGTTGAACTAAAAAACAACATCAAACAATATTGGTGGAAATCAATGGTTTATATGCACGAAAACATTGTTGGAATTGATTCTGCAATTTTTATGCACCCAACTACTTGGAAAGCCTCTGGTCACGTTGATGCCTTTAACGACCCAATGATTGATAATAAAGACTCTAAAAAGCGTTACAGAGCCGATGTTCTTATGGAAGAATATCTTGTTAAAATTGAAGATAAAATTGAAAAAGAAGTCGAAAAAGCAGCTAAACGTTTTGGCGAAACTTTCGATCGTGAAATGTATATTTCTACAAATCCCAGGGTTGTAGAGTACAAATCTAAGTACGATTCTATAAAAGAGCGTTTTGTAACTGCATTAACAAATAACGATTTAGCAGATTTAAAACAACTTATTGTCGATTGCGAAATAGCTTGCCCAATATCTGGAACACGCAACTGGACTGATGTTCGCCAGTTTAACCTTATGTTTTCTACACAAATGGGCTCGTTAAGTGAAGAAGCAAGCACAATATATTTACGACCTGAAACAGCTCAAGGAATTTTTGTAAACTACCTAAATGTACAGAAAACTGGACGAATGAAAATTCCGTTTGGAATTGCTCAAATCGGAAAAGCATTTCGTAATGAGATAGTTGCACGTCAATTTCTTTTTCGAATGAAAGAATTTGAACAAATGGAAATGCAGTTTTTTGTTCGCCCCGGCGAAGAACTTAAATGGTTCGAATATTGGAAAGCCGAACGACTTAAATGGCATCATTCACTTGGAATACCAAAAGAAAAATATAAATTTTATATTCACGATAAGCTTGCACATTATGCAAATGCTGCTGTTGATATTGAGTTTGAATTTCCATTTGGTTTTAAAGAAATTGAAGGAATTCATTCAAGAACTGATTTTGATTTGTCATCACATCAAAAATTCTCAGGCAAAAAAATTCAATATTTCGATCCAGAACTTAATGAAAGTTATGTACCTTACGTTGTAGAAACATCAATTGGTGTTGACCGCACATTCTTCTCAATTTTAGGTTATGCTTACAACGAAGAAAAACTTGAAGACGGAACAGAAAGAGTAGTTTTAAAAATTCCACCAATGCTTGCTCCCGTTAAACTTGCTATACTTCCTTTAGTCAATAAAGATGGATTAGACGAGCTTGGGCATAAAGTTTTTAGCGATTTAAAATATGATTTTAATTGCCAGTATGATGAAAAAGATTCGATAGGAAAACGTTATCGTCGTCAAGATGCAATAGGAACGCCATTTTGTATAACTATCGACCACGATACTTTAAAAGACAATACCGTAACAATTCGTTACAGAGACACTATGACTCAAGAACGAATTAATATTGAAAAAATTAAAGATTTAATTTCTGATAAATTGTCGTTTAAAACTTTTTTGAAATAGGAATTTATGGGTAAGAAAAAAGTAGTAAAGAGTTAGTAATAAGTAGTTAGTATTGTATTAATTGTTTTTTTGATGATTCTAAACGTTTTTACATTACAACTTTTACAAACTTTTAACTTTATGAACTTTTTAACTTGATAAACTTTACAAATTTCTAATTTCTAACTTCTAACTTCTAACTGGGTGTACGACAAATTTCCTTTTTTATCAAATTTCAGTTATAGAAAGGAATTGCGTAGCATAAAAAACAAATCCTTATTAACTG
>MEND01000280.1:0-903 GCA_001768975.1 Bacteroidetes bacterium GWA2_31_9
AAATGCGCGCGCTTTAGGATTTTCAAAAGCAAGAGGACATGTTATTGGCTCAATTGATGCAGACAGTGTTTTAATTCCCCAATGGGTTCAGCATGTTTTGGATGCTTTTGAGCAAGATAATAATATTGTTGGAATTTCTGGGAAATCAGTATATAGGAATAAAAGTCCATCAATATTATTGCTTAACTTGTTTAATTCATTTTCATCTATATTTTCAAAGAAAGTTCCACTCAAAGGAAATAATTGCGCAATTCGAAATTTAAATCTTAATTGGTATGAAGGCTATGAAAATATGAAAGAGTTTTTAGAAACAAATGGATGCATGCTGGAATCTCATAATGATGATTTTTTTCTTATGCATAGATTAAAGAAGCATGGTGAAATTTTATATCATAAAGATGCTAAAGCTTCATTGTATATGAAAGATAATAACAATAACCATATTAATATGTTAAGATTATATCAGCGATGGCAGAATCGGAAAGTAAATGGCAAAATGATTTCGCAGTTCTTTATGAAACATAATGAGTTAATTGTTGATTAAATTTATAATTAAAAGCTAATCTCTTAATAATAATGGATCAAATGTATGAAGTTGAAAGAAGATTTAAAGGAAAATATATCGATAGAATCCCTGCTGAAGCAAAACTTGTAAAGAAGTATGAATCAATTGAAGACAATTACTTATTATTTAATCCTAACAATAAAGATTCTCCTTTAGTTAGAATTCGACTTGCAGAATTAGTCTATCCTATGAAAAAGCAATTAAGCAAGTTAACTGCTAAAACAGTAATTGGCACTCATTATTTCGAAACTGAAATAGAATTACCTTATAAAATTGGAAAATTAATTGTTGAAACAATCCCAATTAAAATAAAAGTTGTTGGATTTAGAGATATGTAT
>MEND01000280.1:931-2848 GCA_001768975.1 Bacteroidetes bacterium GWA2_31_9
CATTAATATTTAGTACTGATAAAAGCAAAAAAATTAATGCCTATATTAAAGCTGGAATTAATATATCAAAGGGATTAATGACTAAGAAATTTTATCAATCAATATTTAATAATTTTCCTGACTATATTCCTGTAGAAAAGTATGAATATACTTATGAATATACACCAAAGGTAATTTTGGGAGGATTTGGTACATTTGATATAGAGTTTTCTAGAAATCGTATTTTGAATTTTTTTGCTGAAGCACGATTCTTATTTCAAAATTTTAAACCAAAAACAGGTAAATGTGTAAAATATACGTATCAGGGAGAAGATAAGCTAAATGAACTGCCATTAAGATATAAAGAATTTGACTTTGTTGATTCATTCGATACCGCAGATAATGAAGACAATAAACGAGGCAAGTTTACAAATGAAACACATTCTTTGTCAAGTTATTCAATTTCAATCGGCTTTCGCTATTATTTTAAACATGAAATTAAAATAAATTAGGGATATTTTATTTATATTGTATCACGTCTAATATACAAATACTTAGTAATTTTACTAAAGAATTTTTGAATACTTTTATTGTTCGTAGCTCTTATAATCAGCTGGGATTTTAAAAAGATTCTCATCTACCTTATTTTTTTTAATGCTAGTAACCAATAGCTTCATTTTCTCATCACGAAGTAACGTTCGTTCAACTGATTCTAGTGGAAAAAACCCATTGATTTCTGGGATTTGCAAATAAAAAACCGCATGTTTCTCTGTTCGATTCCATAATTTCAATAAATCTTCAAAAAATGTGAAATTTTCAGATGCTACCCAATAAGTCATTTCTGTATTCATTTCAATATTTTTAACTCTCCATTGATAACACTGATAGCCTGTTACAACTTTTTTATTATTTGATTTAATTATAACAAAATTTTTGTCTTCAGCCTTTTTGTATTTCCCTGTTTGCAAAGGAATATATAATTTTCGAGTTGGACTTATTGCAACAATTGACTTATTTTCTAAATCAAATAATAAATAATTTTCAATTGAATTTGAGGAAACTGATTTTTCTTTAATATCTATTCTAATCTTTTGTCCCTTAATATAATATACATAAAAAGTTGTATCATTAATTGTTTTTTTAATTAAATTAATACTCCCCTCAAATTGATTATTAGATAATGTATTTTGTGACTTTAATTGCCCAAATGCATTAATACAAAAAATCAATAGAAAAAATGAAAATAATATTGTCCTAATCATTAACTTTACCTTTTAAACACATTTTTATACGAATCACTTTTTATTAAGTTTCATTTTGACTAAAATATTTATTTAAATGACCAACAATATAAAAATAGGAGACGAAGGTGAGTTATTAACGGTTGCTTATCTTATAAAAAAAGGACATAAAATTCTTGAAACAAAGTGGCGATTTTCTCATAAAGAAATTGATATTATTTCCAAATCAGATGATACTTTAGTTATTGTTGAAGTAAAAACTCGAAAAAAAGATTCAATAGTTAACCCTGCACAAGCTGTAACAAAAAAGAAACAAAGGCACTTAATTAAAGCTACTCAAGCATATATCGACCAAAGAAAATTAGATTTGAATGTAAGATTCGATATTGTTTCTATAATTTATTCTGGTAATAATTATGAAATTGAACATATAGAGGATGCTTTTATTCCTTATATGTAGTTTGGCTATAATAAAATTTTATGTTCAATTAGAAAATATCGGCAACATTTAGTGTTTGTAAGAAAACTCCAAAAAACAAAAAACAAATGTTAAACAAATTCCAATTCTCAAAACTTCAATTCTCAAAACAGTTTGGATATTAGGTAATTGCGATGCGTTGAGCTTGTCGAAATGTAATTTGAGATTTATTTGATTTTTGAAATTTAACTTCGTTGAGCTCGCAAGCTCGGTTGAATT
>MEND01000280.1:2874-12811 GCA_001768975.1 Bacteroidetes bacterium GWA2_31_9
AATTCGTGCAATTAGTGGCAATTCTTATATCATTAATATCTTAACAAATCAGTGTCTATTAAAAATTATAAAATTGTTAAATTGTTAAATTGTTAAATTGTTACATAATATCCTGTAAATCCTGTAATCCTGTCAAATAAAAAATCATAACCATCAAAACAAATCAGTGTCTAATATTCTTATAAAATCTGCGTCTTAAATTTTTGTTAATAAAAATTCCCCCCATTGTTTAAAATTCAAATCTATTCAAATGATAGTTTTGGGATTAAAAGGTAAATTTGCTATTTAATAAAAATATATAGAAATGGTGAAAATTATAGCAATTGCTAATCAAAAAGGTGGAGTTGGAAAAACTACAACTGCAATTAATTTTGCATCTAGTTTGGCTGCTTTAGAATACAAGGTGCTTCTTATAGACGCTGACCCTCAGGCTAATGCAACATCGGGGATGGGTTTTGATGTTAAAACCATTAAAACAAGTATTTACGAATGCTTAATTGATGGCATTAATCCAAAAGATATAATTCTTAATTCTGAAATTGAAACATTAGACGTTTTACCCTCGCATATAGATTTGGTTGGTGCCGAAATAGAAATGGTGAACCTTCCAAACAGAGAAAAAATGATGAAGTTTATGATTGAAAAAATTCAAAACGATTACGACTTTATAATTATTGATTGTTCACCATCATTAGGATTACTTACAGTTAATGCTTTAACTGCATCTAACACTATAATAATTCCTGTTCAATGCGAATATTTTGCACTCGAAGGTCTTGGAAAGCTTTTAAATACTATCAAATTTATTCAAAACCGTCTTAATCCGGAATTACAAATAGAAGGATTTTTATTGACAATGTATGATTCAAGATTAAGGCTTGCCAATCAGGTAGTTGCCGAAGTAAAACAACATTTTCAACAAATGGTTTTTGAAACCATAATCCAACGAAATGTAAAATTAGGTGAAGCCCCAAGCTTTGGAAAACCAATTTTGTTTTACGATGCCGAATCAACAGGAGCTAAAAATTATTTAAGCTTATCGAGAGAGTTTTTACAAAAAAATGAACTTACAAAAATGAATAACACAGAAAAAATTATAGAAAACATTACAGAATTATGAATCCAAAAAAACCAGTATTAGGTCGTGGCTTAGGAGCTTTAATCGACGAAGCAGTTCATAAACCACATTCTATTGAACTCATAAACGAAATTGAAATCGAAAAAATCGAAGTAAATCCATTTCAACCACGTAAAGAATTTGATGAAGATTTAATTGACGAACTTGCCGAGTCAATCAAGCAAGTTGGTATTATTCAGCCAATTACTGTTAGGAAAACCGATAAAGGAACATTTCAAATAATTTCAGGAGAAAGAAGATTAAGAGCATCTAAAAAAGCAGGACTTATTAAAATTCCGGCATACATCAGAACTGCCGATGAACAAGGAATGTTAGAAATGGCATTAATCGAAAATATTCAACGCGAAGACCTTAATGCAATTGAAGTTGCAATAAGCTATCAACGATTAATGGAAGAATGCAAACTTACTCAGGAAAACCTTAGCGACAGAGTCGGAAAAAAACGAAGCACAGTTGCAAATTATTTACGTTTATTAAAGCTTCCTGCCGAAATTCAGCTTGGATTAAGAAATGGCAAAATATCAATGGGACATGCCAGAGCAATTGTTAACATTGAAGACCCAGAAACTCAATTAATGATTTATCACGAAGCAATAAAATATGATTTTTCTGTTCGTAAAATTGAAGAAGTTGTAAGAGAACTTAGTGTTGAAGAGGAGTTAAAAAAAGAAACTATTACTAAAGCCAAATTATTACCAGAAGAATATACAAATCTTAAAAAGCATCTTTCAAATTATTTTGGAACACCAGTTGCTTTCAAAAGAGATAATAATGGAAAAGGGAAAATCGTTATAAACTTCAACTCCGACGATGAATTGGAAAGAATAGTTTCTATTATTGATAAAATAAATAACTGAAATTTGAGAAATAAAAGTTCTATAAATATTTTCAAGAAATTAAACAGACATTTTTTAATGCTCTGTTTAATTGCTTTTTATAGCTTAAATTTATTTTCACAACAAGAAGATAATTTTTCAGATACTTTAAAACGAAAACATTCTCCAACGTTAGCATCAGTTATGTCTGCAATTGTGCCGGGTTCGGGTCAGGTGTATAATAAAAAATACTGGAAAGTTCCAATTATTTATGCTGGCATGGGAGCTTTAGTTTATTTTGCCATTGACAATAAAAAGGTTTATATGAAATATCGTGATGCATACATTTATAAAACAGATACGGATTCATTAACAATTGACCCTTATCCTGACTTTTCGGCAAGCGATGTTGAAACTGAAATGAATAAATGGCGAAGATATAGAGACATGAATGTGATTTTTTTAAGTTTAATTTATGTATTAAATATTATTGACGCAAGTGTTGATGCGAACTTATTTGACTATGACGTTACAAACGACTTAACTTTAAGACTTGATCCAATATTAAATAAAACACCTAATGGTTCACACGTGGGGCTTAAGCTCCGTTTAAAATTTTAAATAATGATTCTAAAAACAATTTCAATAACTATAATTTCAATTTTTATAAGCTTAAATGTTTTTGCAGATAATAATCCTGATATTGACTCTCTAAAAAACGAATCAGAAAATACCGAAATTATTAATAATCTTGATAGTTTATTAAATTTATGGTACATAAGTAGCTCTTTATCTTCAGAATATTATAACAATTCAGATTTAAAGGAAGATACAGTATATTTAAATTCTCTGCCAACTTTCTCGGACTCTATTTTAATAGAAAGATTAAACAATCTTTCAACTTTAATAAAGCTACCTTTTAACGATAAAGTTAGAGATTATATAAACGCATACACAATCAAACATCGCAAACGAGTTGAAGTAATGCTTGGTTTAACTAATTATTACTTTCCAATATTTGATGAAATTTTAGATAAATACAACTTACCACTGGAATTAAAATATCTAGCAATAATAGAATCTGCTTTAAATCCAGAAGCTACATCTCGAGCCGGAGCAGCAGGTTTATGGCAATTTATGTTTGCAACAGGCAAAATGTATAAACTAAACATAAATACGTTTGTTGACGAACGCAGAGACCCAATAAAATCAACCGAAGCAGCAGCTCTATTCTTAAGCGATTTATATAAAATATATGACGACTGGCTTCTAGCAATTGCAGCCTATAATTGTGGTCCTGGAAATGTAAACAAAGCAATCAAACGATCAAAAGGAAAAAACAATTATTGGGAAATTTATCATTATTTACCAAAAGAAACTCGTGGATATGTTCCTGCTTATATTGCAGCAACTTATGTAATGAACTATTATTCAGAACACAATATTGTTCCTAAAAAAATTGAATTTCCAATTGCAGTTGATACAATTATGATTACAGAAGACTTGCATTTTGGGCAAGTTGCTGAAGTTTTGAATATGCCAATGGAAATGATTAGAGACTTAAATCCACAATACAGAAAAGATATTATCCCTGCAAAATCAGGAACTTATCCGCTAATGATGCCATCTGAATATACTACAAAATTTTTAGACTTAAGTGATTCGATATTTTCTTACAAGGATTCAATTTTTTTCTTAAATAAATCTTCAGTAATTCCTTCAAAAAAAGGAAATATTGCTTTTATTCCTGATTCTCCTTCTGATAACATGAAGGCTGTTTATTACACAGTTAGGTCAGGAGATAATGTTACTTCAATAGCAAACAAATACAGAGTAAGTGTCAATAATTTAAAATATTGGAATAATATTCATAGAAATTTGATAAAAGTGGGACAAAAATTAGTTGTCTATATTCCTAAAAATAGTAAAGACCAAACTCTTGCCGAGGTCAGTTCCAATAATGAAACAAAAGATGCAAAGACAGAAATTGCAAAGAATAATTCCGACAATAATGATGATTTTGTTTATTATAAAGTCAAATCTGGCGATAACTTATGGGATATTGCAAAAAAATTTCCAGGAGTTTCAAATACAGATATAATGGACTTAAATAATATCAAAAATTCAAAATCACTTAAACCAGGGCAAGTATTAAAAATTAAGAAAAAGTAGTAATTTAGCTTTCATTTATGAACATCAATGAAAAAATAGTAAAAGAATTAAAAAAATATCTACTTCAAAATATTGGAGATGAGATAAAAGATGTTATTTTATTTGGTTCACAATCTAATAATACATCAACCGTAAATTCTGATTACGATGTTTTAATAATTGTTAATAAAAATTATGATAGTAAATATGAGGAAAAAATCATTGATTTATGCTACGACATTGATTTAAAATATAATATAATAATAGACCCTCATGTATTATCGGAAAAAGAATTGCAAACAGTAAGGGGAAAACAACCAATTTTTATAAATGCAATTAATAATGGATATCACGCATGACCTTAAATTTTGAAGATAGGCAGACATTGATAAAATATCGTATTGAACAAGCAAAAGAAACAATTGATGATGCTCGTTTAATGATTGATAATAATAAATATCGTTCGGCTGTAAATAGAATTTACTATGCTATGTTTTATTCTTTATTAGCTTTTGGGTTGAAGCATAATTACGAAACAGGTAAACACACGAAATTAATAGGTTGGTTTAATAAAGAGTTTGTTCATAGCGGTTTAATTGATAAGAAATTTGGAAGAATTATAAACAGAGCTTATTTAAGACGCACAAAAGGAGATTACGACACTTACGTAGAATTTGACAAAGAAACAATCAATACAATGTTTTCTGATATGATTGAATTTATTGATACAATTGAAAAGTCAATACATAGCTAGAAACTTTAAAGTGCATTAGTAACAAAAAAAAATCATAACAATCAGCCAAAATCTGCGTTCAAAAAAATATGAACTAATGAAACCAATCAAAACCAGCATATTTATTTTAATTGTTTTATTCTTATTATCAGCTCTTTCCTTTGTATTTCCAAAAGATGGATTAAAAATTCAAAACTTTGGTACTCTTCGTTTTGCAAATTTTGAAGAAGTTTTTAGTTTAAAAAAAACGCAATATGCTGATATTTCTGCAATTATAAATTCAGCTGAGATTGAAGTTGACACAACATCATTAATATCAATTGATACATCTGCAATCATAAAAGATTCGTTACATTCAGTTGTACTTAAAGTAGATTCTTTAGATACTATTCCAATTTCAAAAAAAGAGAGTAT
Organism: Bacteroidetes bacterium GWA2_31_9; assembly: GCA_001768975.1. Classification (GTDB taxonomy): domain Bacteria; phylum Bacteroidota; class Bacteroidia; order Bacteroidales; family GWF2-33-38; genus GWA2-31-9. The sequence goes on from MEND01000280.1 coordinate 8,126, forward strand.
TGCTTTAGACACAAATATTAAAATTTACAATCTTGAATATCCTGAAAATGAGAACGATGCTCTTTATGGATTTTTTAAGATTTTAAGTTCTGTTCAAAAAAGCAAAGAACCTGTGAGAATAATGCATTATGGTGATTCTCAAATAGAAGGTGACAGAATTTCATCTTATATTCGATATAAATTACAAAAACAATTTGGAGGAACAGGAATTGGCTTACTTCCTGCTTTTCAGATTTATAATTATTCTGTTTCGATGAAACAAACAGCTTCTTCAAACTGGAAACGATATACAATTTTGGATAAAAATAAAGCAGGAAATGAAAGCAAAAAATATGGCGTAATGTCCTTATATTCAAAATTTACCGACCTCAACAATGAAGCTAACGACAGCACAGTCCACGAAGCTTGGATAAAATTTGAAAAATCAAAATCGACATATTACACTAACCGAAAATTTGTAAAATGCAAAATGTATTATGGCTATAATAATTCTCCGTTAATTGCAGAACTATATCAAGGCGAGAATCTTAAAAATGTTAAAACCATTATGTCGAGCGATAAACTAGAGCAAATTACATGGGATTTGGATAATAATTTCGATGATGTTACTATAAAATTCTCAGGCAAAGACAGCCCAAATTTTTACGGTTTTTCGTTTGAGGATAATAATGGAATTTTGGTCGATAATTTTGCACTTCGTGGAAGTTCAGGACTTGAATTTACCAAAAACGATTTACAGCTTCAAAAAGAAATGTCAACAAAATTTAAAACCGGTTTAATAATTCTACAATATGGAATTAACATTGTTACAGGCAATTCAAAAGATTATGCTTATTACGAAAATTGGTACTATAATCAAATAACCACTATTCAGAAAATATATCCAAACACACCCATAATTGTTATTGGAGTATCAGATATGTCAAGAAAAGTAGAAGATGTTTATGAATCGTATCCAACAATTGAACAAATACGTGATGCTCAGAAAAATGCAGCTTTTCGTGCAAAATGTGCATTCTGGGATTTGTACGAAGCCATGGGTGGCGAAAATTCAATGCCAAGCTGGGTAAATCATGAACCACCAATGGCAGCAAAAGACTATACACACTTTAGTTATCAGGGTGCTAAAAAAGTAGCTGAAATGTTTTATAATTCACTAATTTTCGATTATAATCAATTTGTGAAAAGGAAAAGTTCGTAAGAAAAATGGTTGAATTGCTAAATGGTTACATTGCTAAATGGTTCTATGTGATTTTTTCTATGTGTGCTATGTGTCTATGTGGTAAAATGTTAAAAAATCTTTAATTATCCAATGAATAAAATCCTTTCATTCCTAATTTTAATTATTCAAATATGTTTCTCTTTAAACGCCAATTCTCAAAAAGTTGATTTAAGTTCATATTCTTATTTACGTCTTTTTGAAAACGAAATAATCTGTCCCGAATCAAATGTAAAATTCAGAAATTTTGCTAAAAATATTTCCGAAGATTCTTTAAAAACCAAAACAGTTAACATTCTCCAAATTGGCGACTCACATATTCAAGCTGATATGTTTTCAGCTAAATTAAGATTTCTATTTTCAAAGAGTTTATTGCATATTGCCGGACGAGGTTTAGTGTTTCCTTATACGCTTGCAAAAACCAATAATCCAACTGATTATGATGTTACATATACTGGAAATTGGGAATCGTGCCGAAGTCTCGAAAAAGATAAAAAATGTAATCTTGGAATTTCAGGAATTTCTGCAACTACATTTAGCGAAAACTCATCAATAACAATGTGTTATAAAAACTTTGATTCAATTTGTTCAAATCTAAAAACAATTAAAATCCTGCACGAGATTGGCGAAAAAGAATTTATTCCAAAAATTAACAACCAATTTGCGAATGAATTTGTAAAAGTTAGTGAAAATCTTGCATACAGCAGTTTCAATATCAACAACACAGACCCTTTTACAATAACTTTCATTAAAACTAGCGAAAAACAAACAAAATTTACACTCAATAACTTTTATCTTGAAACCGAAAACACTGGATTGGTATATAATTCAGTTGGAATAAATGGTGCTGATGTAAATTCATATCTTAATTGCAATTTATTGAAAAGTCAATTGGATTTTCTAAATCCAGAACTTATTATTATTTCGCTTGGTACAAACGACGCATATCCCGAAAAATTTGATGCAAATGTTTTTACCCAAAGCTATACGACACTAATTAACAATCTATTAGAAACCTGCCCAGAAAGTGCAATAATACTTACAACTCCCGGCGATAGTTATCGAAATAGAAAATATTTAAATATTAATTACGAAAAATCCAGAGAAATTATAATAAAACTTGCCGAAAAATATAATTTAGGAGTTTGGGATTTTTATACAATTATGGGAGGCTTAAATTCAATATATCTTTGGCATAAATCGAACTTATGTTTTGATGATTATCTGCATTTTAACAAGGTTGGATATGAGTTACAAGCTTTACTTTTTCATAAAGCATTACTCGATTTAATTTCAAAAAATCAAAACAAATAAAATTGACTTGGTTAAGAGACATATTCGTTTATTCTGAGGATTCTCCATTGCTGTTCACGCAGTTATATTTCTGGATATTTCTGGCAATCGTTCTTTTTATTTATACTTTCTTATATAAAAAAAGTGCTTTAAGAAATTCCTATCTTTTCATTATTAGCTTGTTTTTTTACTACAAATCGGGTGGTTACTTTTTCTCGCTTCTGATTTTTTCAACCTTGGTAGATTATACAATTGGTCTTTTAATTTCGAAAAAAGAAAAGCTACTAACCCGACGAATGTTGCTGTTAGCCAGTATTGTAATCAATTTGAGTTTGTTAGGATTTTTTAAATATTCGTATTTTGTAATTGATAATATAAATTCAATTTTTCATACAAATTTCAAGGTTGTCAATCTGCTTGCCGAATGGACAAACTCAATTGCCGGAACTCATTTCGATATTTCTTCGATAATTTTACCTGTAGGAATTTCATTCTACACTTTTCAAACTATTAGTTACTCTTTTGATGTTTACAGAAATAAAGTAAAAGCTGTTACAAACATTATTGATTTTGGATTTTACGTAACATTTTTTCCTCAGTTAGTTGCCGGACCAATTGTTCGTGCCGCTGAATTTATTCCTCAGCTTTATCAAAAATATTCGTTAAATTCCCAAGTAATGGGGCATTCTTTATTCCTCATTTTGAATGGATTAATTAAAAAAATCTTAATTTCAGATTTTATTTCAATAAATTATGTTGACAGAGTTTTTGAGGCTCCACTTTCATACTCAGGTTTTGAGAATTTAATGGCAGCTTATGGATATTCAATTCAGATTTATTGCGATTTTTCGGGATATACCGACATTGCAATTGGAGTAGCTTTATTATTTGGTTTCCGACTACCAGTTAACTTTAATTCTCCATACAAAGCAATTAATATAACCGACTTTTGGCGACGTTGGCACATTTCATTATCTACATGGTTAAGAGATTATTTATACATACCATTGGGCGGAAATAGAAAAGGGAAATTCAGAATGTATTTGAGTCTAGCATTAACAATGATTTTGGGAGGTTTATGGCACGGACCAAACATTCGATTTGTTATTTGGGGAGCCATTCATGGCTTTTCGCTAATTTTACACAAACTATGGAAAACGGTTGTACCATCTGCAACACATTTAAAAGGTTACAAAAAAGTTTTTGCTGTTTTCTTAACATTCCAGACTGTAACATTTTCATGGATTTTTTTCCGTGCTCAGGATTTAGAAACAGCAAATATGATGTTCGACCAAATAGCTCATAACTTTATGCCAGGACTAATTCCCGAAATGATTAGCTCCTACAAAGTTATTTATGGAATAATTTTATTTGGACTTATTGCACACTGGCTCCCGTCAATGTGGAAAGAACGAATGAGAGGTTACTTTATTAAAACTCCTTACTTATTAAAAGCCTTAATTGTTGTAGTAATTATATTTATTCTGTATCAGGTAAAATCAACTGAATTGCAGCCATTTATTTATTTTCAGTTTTAGAGCAGATATTATTCTTCAAATATATTTCTTAGATAGCTTTTCATAATTTTATATTTTACACTTAACTCCTATTGTATTTATATAATTATTTGTATAATTTTGTTTTAAATAAATATTATTGCAACACATAGAATTATAGAATTTACAATACATTATTATTTTCAAATAAAACAGAAAATGAAAACTAAAATAATTCTAATAACATTAATCCTATTGTGTAAATTTGCTTTAACACAAAATAATTGTTTCAATATTGTAAATCTTCCAGACTTACCAAAGGGTTTCACTCATGAAGACACAATAAAAAGAGATAGCCTTTTTTTTGAAACAACAATTAAAAACTGTAAAGCTCCAAATTTTAAGTCAACTACAATTGATGGAAAACAAATTGAGCTTGAAAAGCTTAATGGAAAGGTCGTAGTTCTAAACTTTTGGTTTAAAGAATGTGCTCCTTGTATTGCAGAAATGCCGGGCTTAAATAAATTAGTTGACGAATATTCTAGCAAAAACATTGTATTTATATCATTATCACGTAACGACACAACTGAAATAAATAACGATTTTTTCAGTCAGCATCCACTAAAATTTGAAATTATTCCGAATTGCGTAAAAATAGCAGCTGATTATATTATTCTT
>MEND01000280.1:12825-24316 GCA_001768975.1 Bacteroidetes bacterium GWA2_31_9
ATTGACGAGTTGCTATAAAATGAAAACTATGAAAACACTTACAACTCTAATTTTAATTAGTTTAAGCTTAAACACTTTTTCACAAAAATTTATTTGCGAGGCTCCATATTGCTTAAAATTAACCGATTCAATTAATGATACTAATAGCCTCAATTTTAAAAATATCGGCGAGCAATTGAAAAATAAAAAAATTATTGCATTAGGCGAATCCACTCATGGAACTAAAGAGTTTTTTGAATTAAAATGTGAATTGATAAAATATCTGATAGAAAATGCCGGATTCAATTATGTAGTTTTTGAAGCCTCAATGAGAGAAAGCGATTTATTAAATGATTATGTTCAGATGGGTGTTGGCGATCCAAAAATTCTAGTTGCAAGACTTGGTTATTGGACATGGTACACACAGGAAGTTATTGATTTAGCGATATGGATGAGAGAATACAATACAACTCATTCAAAAAAAATATATTTTAAAGGATTCGATTTTCAAAGTTCAGAAAATTCTGTAAGCTACTTAAAATCAATAGAAAATGAATTAAATCAAGATTTATCTGAAAAAGTTAATTTGGTATTAAATGTTTTCAAACGTATTAATGACTTACAGCTTGCAGGAATATATCAACTTTCACAAAGTTTGCTTGATTCTACAAGCAATTATTGTCAAAATTTAAAAGAATATATTAATACAAATCATAGCCTATTAGAAAATACATTATCAGACAGTCTATACAGAGATTTGAAAATTAACACTGAATTACTTTGGCAATATTCTATTCAGTCGAATAGTAGCATTAAACCCGATAAATTCAGAGACAGCTGTATGGCTCAAAACTTTAATTGGTTGTATAACAACAATCCCGATTCAAAATATATTATTTGGGCACATAATGGTCACATAAAAAGTTCTGACAAAGCTATGGGGCAATATTTAAAACAAGCTTATAATGATTCAATTGCAATTATTGGACTTACTACTAGTCAAGGAACTTATACTGCTATAAACGGAGCAAAAATCGACTCAAATCCTTTGATTTTGCCAGATAGCAGTAATTACGAATATTACTTTGAAAAATTTAATGCCGATAATTTTTTTCTTAATCTTCATAAGCTCCCTGATGATTTAACTAAATATCTTATTTTGCCTAACAAATTACGAGAAATAGGCTCTATGAGAAGAGAAAAGCAATTCTCTGAATATAATGTATTTAAAGATTTAGACATGATTATTTACCTAAAAAAAACAAGTAGTTCAAAAGTTTTATACTAACTCAAAAACAAATGAAAATTCATAAAAATTTATTTTTAAGCTTAATATTACTTTTCAGTATTAGCTCTTACAGCTATTCACAAGTTGATAAGCAGAAAATCAAGGAAGCTGGTTTCTCATATTTTAGCATTAAAGACAATGTTAATGACATAGATTCTGTTCGATTTATTGCAAGTGGCTCACTAATAGAAAAAAAAGCAATGCTTCTTTTTATTCAAGGATCAGGCAATCAGCCAATTATATTTTACGACGACACATCATCATTTCCAATTACAATTTCAAGTATTCCTCCTCAATTTTACGAAAAATATCATATTGTAATTATTTCCAAACCGGGCATTCCTGTTTGCCTTCCTTATAGTGAAAATCAAAATTTTATGAATCAAAACTCTGGCGATTATCACACTTTTATCAGACATAATAACCTTGATTATTATGTGGAATCAGCCAATCAAGTTATTGATTATCTTTCAACATTTCAATTTATTGATACACAACATATTTTCGTAGTTGGTCATTCTCAAGGTTATCCTGTTATTGCAAAACTAACCGCATTATATCCCGAAAAAATAAAAAAAGCTGTATGTATGTCGTCTAGTCCATTTGACCGTCAAAGTGGCTTTATCAGAGCAATTCGTTTAAAACAAGAAATGGGATTAATTACATCAGAATTAGCACAAAACAAAATAGACTCATTATATGAACGTTACAATTATATCAAAAATGGTTATGAAGAGTTATTAAAGCAAAAAAGTTATGATTCAATGAATTTTTATCATTTTAAAAACGATTATTCTTTCAACTTTGACCCACCAATAAATTATATGTTGAAAATAAATACACCTTTGTTAGTTGTATATGGGACAAAAGACCCTGTTTCCTATGATAATGATTTACTTCCGTTATTTTTTTCAAGAGCAAATAAAAGCAATCTAACTATAAAATGTTATCCAAATTACGACCATAACTATGTATGCAGACAATATGATAACGATGGGAATATTGTTAAAACAGAATATAATTGGTTTAAAGTATTTGAAGATATTGACATTTGGTTAAATAATTAAATTTTAATACGATAAAAATGAATCAACTCCCAAGAAGCTTTTCAATAATTTTATTTTGTATTGCAATCTGTATGTCATATAGTTGCAGTAACAATTCCAAAAAGCTCAATAACAAAGAGCAGCAAATATTAAATAACCTCAAAAGCAATATTACAGATTCTATTACTTTTTCATTAATTATGGACACAATACATAAGTACTATAAAAACAATAACTTATTATTATCTGAAGCCTATTTACTTTATTCAAAGTTTTATTCGGAAACTAACAATGATTCATCAAATTATTATTTGGAGAAATCTATAGAAATCAGTCAAAGAAATAAATTTGATACCATTTTGATTGATTTATTAATGTATAAACATAAAAGCTATGAAGATGTTGAATTATCATTTAATGATTTGTATAAAGCAGATTCTCTCGCAAATGCATTAAATGACACGTTAAGGATTGCAAAAGTAAATCAGTTGTTAGCTAGTAAATATTACCGACACAAGCCAAAAGAATGTGAAAAGTATTATGAAATTGCCTATAGAAATTTTATGTTAGTTAAAGATACTGTAAATGCAGGATATTGTATCCAGAATATCGGTTTTGCTTATGGAGAACAACTCAACGAATATGAAAAAAGTGCAAAATATATCGAAAGAGCTTATTCTTTATGGATAGAAAAAAGAAATGTCTTTCAACAAGCTAACCTGAAAAAATATCTTGGAATATGTTACTCGAAACTTCAAAACTTTGGAAAGGCTAAAGCCGACATTCTTGAAGGTATTGATAAATTCTATTCTATATATGATACATCAGGCGTTGCGGTTTGTTTGTACGATTTAAGTATTGTTTATGAAGAAGAAAAAAACTTAGATTCTGCTATTTTTTATCAACAAAAGTCGAAAGAATATTGGTATAAAAAAAAGGATATAGGTCGTCTTTTTGCAGTTAATAATAATTTATTTCTTAATTATATACATATTGGTAATAAAGTAAAAGCTGAAATGTACTATAACGAGAATGTCGAATTTTTAAAAAATATGTATATGAGTTCAATATTAACACTTTATTTTTATAATAACTGTATTACTTATTTTACAATATTAAATGATACAGGAAATGTTTTTTTTTACAATGAGAAATTACAACGTTACAAAGATGACCTTGCTAAAAATGGCATTGCAATTCCAAAACTTAATTAAATATCAAAAGAAAAATACTAATTATCTGAACCTCTTATTATTAATCATCCATTGATAAACCTGCATATTCGAAAATACATATTTTTGCATACTATCTGCTTTAATCGGAAAACTATCAATTAAATTTATAGTCGAATTTGATTTGTATTTATACAACTTTTTAGTTTCGTTTTTTGAAATAAATAAAAACTCATTGTCAATACAGCCAATAAACTCTTCATTACTAAAATATGAGTATTTTCTATTTTCATTAAACAAATCAATTCCCATTGTATTATTTGAATATGAAATTCCTAATAATCCTAAAATTGATGGAGCAATATCCATTTGACTTGCTGGCATAGTGTTTACAGATGGCTCGTTTTTTAAATTGTAAAAAATTAGTGGACAATTAACATAAGACATTGGAATTTCATAAGTTCCATCATTACTATTTCCATGATCGCCCATTAAAACAAATATTGTTTCATCGAACCATTTCTGTGACTTTGCATTTTTAAAAAACTCTGAAATTGCCCAGTCTGAATATTCAATCATTTGGCTTTCAATATTGCTTGATTTTGGTTTAAAATCAATATCTTTAGGCAAAACATAAGGTTTATGATTGCTTGCTGTCATAAAAACACTTAAAAATTTGTTATTATTTTCAGCTACTTTATTTAATTCATTTACAGCATATTTAAACATTATATGATCTGGTACTCCCATTGTTCCTTTTACATCCTCTGAATTATAATCTTTTTCAGAAACAATTTTGTTAAAACCATTAGCCGATAAAAAACCTCCAATATTATCAAATTGCTCGTCGTGATTAATGAAGAAAATATTATAATAATTTTCTTTTTTTAGAATATTTGCAAGTCCTTCGTGTGGTTCAAAAATCAACGATTTCATTGGATGAAATTTCTGCAATGAAGGAAAAGAAAATAAAGTAGAGTAAATTCCATTAAAAGTATGAATCCCTGACGAATATGCATTTGAAAAATAAATTGAGCTATCAGCCAAGCTATCAAGAAAGGGTGTAAGACTTAAATTTCCTTTAAATTGCTTTGTATCATAAGCCGATATACTTTCCATTATAATAATTACTACATTTTTCTTCTGTACGTCTGTTTTAGAAGTTATTTTACGGCAAAAAGGTGAAATTAATGTGTCAATATTCTCAGAACCATAAAGTTCCTTTAAATAGTTTATCGCATCACTGTCGTTAATAAGTTTCGTCTGTAAATTTTTATTTTTCATTTCAGTCTTAATGCTATTGGCAACAGTATAAACTGGGTTTAAACCAAGATAATTTAAAAAAGTATTGTCGCAAAAAAAGGCAGTTCCTTCTCTTATTGGACTTTTTATTGAAGTCCTTCCTCTAATTGAAATAAAAATAAGAATTGAAAAAAATAAAAATACAAAAATTCTTAATAATAAGTTAATTGATTGGTCTTTACCAGTGCTTATCTCAGACCTAAATCTTTTAATACTTTTGTTTGATGCAATAATAAACAGAACTGAAAATATTATAAAAGGGAAAATATAAACCCATAACGAAAAATCACCGAAAATCATATCTACAACAAAACTACCATTATCGAACCACGACATTGCAGAGATTGTTAGACGTGAGTAGAACTGATTAAAGTAGGGAATATCAATTGAACTTATCAAAAATGAGAATATTAATAAAACCGAAATGAAGTATTTAATAAATATGATTACAAATTTGTATGGGACTTTTTTCAAAACATAAAACACACTCAAAATCAGAAAAGGGAACGAAAGAATATATGCCATCACAAGATTATCGAAGCGAAAACCCATAATAAATGATTGAAAACAAGTTGAAATGATATTACTCTCAGAAAAATCAAGCTTTGACAAATTAGTTACAAAAAGAATTACTCTGAATAGTGAAAATATTAAAATACCTAATAAATAATATTTTAGAATTAACTTAAGAAATGTTGGCAGAAATTTAAATTTCATTAAGATTTTGAATTTTATTGCAAATTAAACTAAAGCCAAACAATCTTTTGTAATTAATTATTAAAAAGTTTTCTTTGTAATCTTAAAAATTCAAATTATGGCATTAATCGTTGTAGGAAGCGTAGCATTTGACGCAATTGAAACTCCTTTCGGAAAAACAGGTAAAATACTTGGCGGAGCAGGAACATTCATAAGTTTATCATCATCGTATTTTAATATATCTCCAAAATTAATTTCTGTAGTTGGAGGTGATTTTCCTGATGAACATATAAATTTACTAAAAGAGCATAATGTAAATACTGAAGGTCTTCAAGTTAAATCGGATAAAAAAACTTTTTTCTGGTCAGGTAAATATCATGACGATATGAATAGCCGTGATACATTAATTACTGAATTGAATGTATTGGGAGAGTTCAATCCTGTTGTACCTGAATCATTTCAAGGAGCAAGTGTGGTTATGCTTGGTAATTTATCGCCTGATGTTCAACGAAAAGTAATTGAGCAACTTCGAAATCGTCCTGCCTTAATAGTTATGGATACAATGAATTTTTGGATGGATATTGCTCTTGATGAATTATTACGTACTATTAAAATGGTTGATGTAATAACTTTAAACGACGAAGAAGCTCGTCAATTATCTGGTGAAAAATCATTAGTTCTTGCTGCAAAGAAAATTCTGGAATTAGGTCCAAAATATGTAATAATTAAAAAAGGAGAACATGGTGCTTTATTGTTCGACAAAAACAATATCTTTTTTGCTCCGGCACTTCCATTAGAATTTGTATTTGATCCAACAGGAGCAGGAGATACTTTTGCAGGTGGATTTTCAGGATATTTAGCTAAAACACAGGATTTTTCGTTCAATAATATGAAAAAAGCTGTTGTTTACGGTTCAGCTATGGCATCTTTTTGTGTAGAAAAATTTGGAACAGAAAATTTAGTTGGACTTAATGATAAAATTATAAACGAAAGATTTAAGAAATTTGTGGAACTAATAAATTTTTAATCAGACTGTGTCTTTACAGTCAAGAGTTTGATTCAAAATGTTCGAGTTTAAGGCTTGCGAAGTTTTGAAAATAAAGGAATTTACTTTTGTAAATGACTGTTTTCAAAACAAGCATAACGATGAAATCGGGCATTATAGACAGACTCTAATCAGTCTTCTTTTTCTGCATCAGCACAATAACCTCTAAGAATTCCTCTTTCTGAATTTCTTACGAAATCTAGTATTTGATCACGATCTTTTGTGGCTTCAATATTAGCCTCAATATAGCTGAGTGCTTGAGTAACATTATTGCCTTTTAAATATAAATGTCGGTAAACATCTTGAATTACTTCAATTTGTTCATTTGTAAATCCTCTTCTTTTTAATCCAATAGTATTAATTCCAGCAAATGCTAATGGATTTCGTGCAGCTTTAACAAACGGTGGAATATCTTTTCCAACTAATGAGCCTCCTGAAAGCATAGTGTGAGCACCAATAGTTACAAATTGATGTATAGCAGATAATCCACCAATAATAGCATAATCTTGAATATTAACATGACCGGCTAAAGTAGTAACATTTGCAAGAATACAATGATTTCCAATATAACAATCATGAGCAATATGAGCATAAGCCATTATTAAACAATTATCTCCTACAACAGTTTTATTTGATGCTTTAGTTCCTTTATTAATAGTCACACATTCGCGAATTGTAGTATTGTTTCCAATCTCTGCTGTTGTATATTCTCCTTGATATTTTAAATCTTGAGGAATTGCACCAATTACAGCTCCTGGAAAAACTTTGCAATTTTCACCAATTCGGGAACCTGCAAAAATACTTACATTTGGACCAATCCACGTTCCACTTCCTATTACAACATCTTTGTCGATTGTGGTAAATGGCTCAATAACAACATTATCTCCTATTTTTGCATCTTGGTGAATATACGCTAAAGGGTGTATCATTTATTTTATTTTAATTTTTTGCTATTTGTGCCATTAATTCACCTTCCATAACAAGATTTTCGCCAACAAAAGCTTGACCTCTCATTGATGCTATTCCTCGTCTAATAGGAACAATTAATTCTAATTTAAAAACTATTGTATCGCCTGGAACTACTTTTCGCTTAAACCTAACATTGTCAATTTTAAGAAAATATGTAGAGTAATTTTGTGGATCAGAAACAGAACTAAGTACTAATATACCACCTACTTGTGCCATAGCTTCAATTTGTAAAACCCCAGGCATTACAGGCTCTGCTGGAAAATGTCCATTAAAGAAATTTTCATTGACAGTTATATTTTTAATTCCTATTACAGATTTATCATCCATAAATAGAATTTTATCGACAAATAAGAACGGAAATCGATGAGGTAATAAACTCTTAATCTTTGCAATATCCATAACTGGAGTTGCATTCAAATCTATATCAGGAGCAGAATTACGTAATTTTTCTTTTTTAATTATTGCTCTAATTTTTTTTGCAAATTCAACATTTGATAAATGTCCCGATTTTCTAGCAATAATTCTGCCTTTGATTGGCATTCCTACAAGAGATAAATCACCAACTAAATCTAATAATTTATGTCGAGCTGGTTCATTATGAAAAGTCAAAGGTTTGTCGTTTAAAATTCCTGGAGCATCTAATTTAACTCGTGGTTTTTTAAATAAATCGGCTAATCTGTCAAGCTCATCCTGAGGAAGTAACTTGTCAACTATTACAATAGCATTTTCTAAGCCACCGCCTTTTATTAAATTATTATTAACTAAGTATTCTAATTCATGAAGAAATACAAAAGTTCTACAACCTGAAATTTCGTCTTTAAAATGATCTAAGCCTTGCATACTTGCATTTTGAGCCAATAAAACATTTGACTTATAATCAATTATCACACTAAGATTTAGTTTTGAATCGGGTATAGCAATAATCTCAATATCATTTTTATCGTCTTTATAAACGACATTATTTTTAATTTCGAAATATTTTTTTTCAGCAGTTTGTTCCGTTATTCCGGCATTTAATATAGAATCGACATAAATTTTTGAACTTCCGTCTAATATTGGTAATTCTGGACCATTAATTTCGATTAATGCATTATCAATTTCTAAACCATATAATGCTGCAAGAATATGTTCAACTGTATAAACTCTGGCTCCATTTTCTTCAAGTGTTGTTCCTCTGGACGTGTCAACTACATTATCAACTAATGCATTTATAATTGGTTGTCCTTCAATATCAATTCTTTGAAATCTGTATCCATGGTTTTCTGGTGCTGGTAAAATATTAATTTCGACAACATGACCAGTATGAAGTCCTATTCCATTTATTTTTACAGATTTACTTAAAGTTTTTTGCAAGTCTTTCATAAGAATAATAAGCACTAAATTAAAAAACGTTGCAAGTTAGAATAAAATAGGAAATCATAAAAAAACAGAATCAATAAGTTATTAATAATTTAAAGTTAATAGGTTGATAAGTTAAAGGATAATGCAAATATTATTCTCCCAATTTTTCTTTTAAAAAGTTAAGCTCTCTTTGTAATTCATTGATTTGCTTGACAATATCTGGCAAATTTCTGAATGTAACATAAGCTTTTTGATATTGACCAACTTTAAAAGAAGGAGACCCTTGAACTTGCTCGTTTTCTGTTTCAATGCTTGAACCTACTCCAGATTGTGCAGCGATTTTAACTCCGTCTGCTATTCTAATGTGACCAACTATTCCAACTTGTCCACCAATCATACAATTTTTTCCGATTTTAGTTGAACCTGAAATGCCTGTTTGTGCAGCAATAGCCGTATTTTCTCCAATTTCAACATTATGTGCAATTTGGATTAAATTGTCAAGTTTTACTCCTTTTCGTATAATTGTTGACCCTAAAGTAGCTCTGTCAATGGTTGTGTTAGAACCAATTTCTACGAAATCTTCAATCACAACATTTCCAACTTGTGGAATTTTTTTATAATTATTGTCTGCACTTTGAGCAAAGCCAAAACCATCTCCACCAATAACAACTCCTGAATGAATTGTGCAGTCGTTTCCAATTACACAATGTGAATAAATTTTTACTCCTGGAAATATTGTAACATTTTTTCCAATTTTTACATGATCGCCTACAAAAACCTGTGGATGAATTTTAGTATCGTCGCCAATTGTTACATTTTTAGAGATGTATGAAAAACTTCCTACATAAACTCGTTCGCCTGTTTTTGCAGATTCATCAATAAATGAATACTTTTCAAAGCCAGTTTTATTTGAAGTAATTTTATTATAAATTTCCAGTAACATAGCAAATGCCTGATAAGCATTTTCAACTTTAATTAATGTTGGTTCAAGCTTACGATGTGGAGTAAAGTCATTGTTTACTATTACAATTGAGGATTTTGTTGTGTATATGTACTTTTCATAAATTGGATTTCCAAGAAAAGTAATAGTTCCTGGGATGCCTTCTTCAATTTTTGCAATTGTATTTACCTTTACTTCAGCATCGCCAATTACAGTACCATGAACTAATTCTGAGATATATTTTGCAGTGAATTCCATTTATTGAATCTTAATTTGCTAACTTATTGTATTTAATACACTCTGTTTCGACTTAACCCTTATATTGTTTAGAAAAAATCTACTAACTTAAATAGCATAAATAATATTTCTTTACAATTTTAGATAAAACTGAAATATTCAGCATATCTGAAGCTTCTGCAATATCAATTATCTCGCCATTATTAGATAAAATATTAATTTTGTCGTCTTTCGGGCTATAAGTATTATTTGTTATTTCACCTGTAAACACAAAATATTCAGCTTCTTTTATACTAATATTTAACTTTTCGGTTAAATCAATTTTCAATTGATAGAGTTCACTTTCGCAAAAAGGTTGCTTCTGAAATTTTATTTTTAATAATTTTCTATTAACAATGCCTTTACAAAGAGTTGATAAAACAATATCAGAATGCTCAGTCCAAACTTTTATTGATGAAATAATATCATAATCATCTAGTTTTGCAAAATTCTCAATTACAGCACAATCGTTCTTAAAATCTTCTATTCCTTTTTGTGATGTCAAAAAATATTGTAATGCTGGAGTTGCAAATAATAATTCACCATTAATTGTTAGTTCTTTTGCTCTATTTAAAATCTTAACCAATAATTGTTCGGCTGATAAAACGGTTTTATGTAAATAAACTTGCCAAAACATTAATCGTCGTGCAATCAAAAATTTTTCAATTGAATAAATCCCTTTTGACTCTACCACAAGATTATCGTTGTGGATATTAAGCATTTTTATTATTCTATCTGAACTAATTACTCCTTCTGAAACACCTGTAAAAAAACTATCTCGCTTTAAATAATCAAGTCTGTCAACATCTAATTGTCCTGAAACTAATTGATGTAGAAAATGTTTTGAATATTTATTTTTAAAAATTTTTATAGCCAAACTCAGTTTTCCATTAAATTCCTGATTAAGGTTTTTCATAAATATTAATGAAATTTCTTCGTGGCTAATATTCTCAACAATTGAATGTTCAAGTGCGTGTGAAAAAGGACCATGACCTATGTCGTGTAGTAAAACAGCGATTATAACTGCTTCTTCCTCCTCTTCGGTTATAATATTCCCTTTATATCTAAGAATATCAATAGCACTTTTAGTAAGATGCATTGCTCCTAAAACGTGTTGAAAACGATTGTGAATTGCTCCCGGATAAACATAATAAGTTAATCCTAACTGCTTGATTCTCCTTAGTCTCTGAAAATATTTATGTTCAATAATATCGAATACAATTCCTGGCGGAATATTTATAAATCCATAAACAGGATCATTAACGATTTTGCGTTTATTAGGCTTTAAGTCAGACAATTTTAGATATTTATATCAATTAAAAAAACACAGTGTTTCTTTAGAAAAGTTCAAGAAAGAGGCTTTCGCAGTTTTGAAAATAAGGAGTTTACGAATGTAAATGACTGTTTTCAAAACCAGAGTAACGAAATTATTGGAGT
>MEND01000281.1:0-326 GCA_001768975.1 Bacteroidetes bacterium GWA2_31_9
AATGTTGGTGCTGTGATTGCATTAATTGAAACAGAATTGGAAGATGTTAATAAAGAATTCTCAACAAACACAAAAGATTACGAGCATATTAAAATTGAAGTAGATCAATCAAAACTCGAAAAATACGAATTAGAGCATAGCTCCAATATTTATAATTCATCCTCAAGATTGTCTCCCGATGGAAGATTTTTATCGCCATTGGTTCGTAAAATTATTACAGATGAGAAGCTTACTGCTAATGATATTGTAAAAATTCAAGGTACTGGACTTAATAAAAGAATTACAAAAGAAGATGTTCTGGAATTTATAAATTCATCAAACGAAGT
>MEND01000281.1:358-11424 GCA_001768975.1 Bacteroidetes bacterium GWA2_31_9
TTGATACAAAAGTTGAATCATATTCGGCTAATGATGTAACAATCATTGAAATGGATCGAATGCGAAAGCTCATTGCAGAACACATGGTTCATTCAATACAAGTTTCGCCACATGTTACATCTTTTATTGAGACCGACGCTTCTGCAATAGTTTATTGGAGAGAAAAATATAAAGAGAATTTTTTTAAAAAATATAATACAAAGCTTACTTATACTCACATAATTTTAGAAGCTATAATTAAGGCTATTAAAGATTTTCCAAGAATAAATTCATCTTTAGATGGTGATAAAATAATTGAAAAAAAATATATTAATTTAGGAATTGCAACAGCTTTACCAAGTGGAAACTTAATTGTTCCGGTATTAAAAAATTCAGAGAATAAAACTTTAGCTGATATTGCATTGATTTCAAATGATTTAACCGATAGAGCAAGGAACAATAAATTGCAACCAACAGAAATACAAAGCGGAACATTTACAGTTACAAATATTGGAACTTTCGGGAGTATTGCAGGAACTCCGATTATAAACCAACCTCAAGTTGCAATTTTAGCAATTGGTGCAATAGTCAAAAAACCAGCAGTAATATCTACAGAATATGGCGATTCTATTGGAATTAAACAACAACTAATTTTGTCATTAGCTTACGACCATAGAATTGTTGATGGTGCTTTAGGTGGAATGTTTTTACAAAAGGTGTCTTACTATATTGAAAATTTTGATGTTAGCAATAGTTTTTAAGTTTTTTACTATATTGCGAAAATTTTATAAATTCTTAGAATTCACTCTATGAAGAAAATTATTTATGTAATTAGCTTATTATTAATAGGTAATATGCCTTTTTATGGTCAAGAAAAATCATTTAAAGATATTTATTACAATGCTGAAAGCTTTTTAGATGCAGGAAATTATTCAGAAGCATTAACAAATTATCAAGAATTATCAAAAATGCAACCCGATAATGATAATATTAATTTTAAAATAGGCTTTTGCTATGTTAATACAATTTTAGATAAAGATAAATCTATTCAATATCTTGAGAAAGCTTCAAAAAATATTTCTGAGGCATATAATGGCGATTCTGAAAAAGAAAATAAAGCACCTGTAGATGTATTATATTGGCTAGGTAAAGCTTATCATGTTAATTATAAGTTTGAAGAAGCTATTAAAGTACTTAACGAATTTCGTCCAAAAATAGAAGTTGGAAACCCTGATTTAATGGCAGATGTTGATAAAACTATTAATTATTGCCAAAATGGTATCGAATTAATTAAAAAACCAGTAAAATTTAACATTACCAATTTAGGAAGTGGTATTAATACCGAATTTTCTGAACATAGCCCTGTATTTTCGGCTGATGAATCTGTTTTGATTTTTACATCAAAGAGAGAAGGAACAACTGGAGGAAAAAAGCTTGAAAATGGTGAGTTTTACGAAGATATTTATATTTCAAATAAAAATGAAAATGGGTCATGGTCATCACCAAATTCTATAGGTACAAATATTAATACAGATGAAAATGAAGCAACAATCGGACTTTCAATTGATGGTCAAACATTGTTTATTTATAAAGACGATAATGGTGATGGAAATATTTATTCTAGTCAATTAAATGGTGATGTTTGGTCAGTACCTGAAAAATTAGGTCCAACAATAAATACAAAATCTCGTGAAACTCATGCTTGTTTATCTGCTGATGGACGATATTTATATTTTACATCTGATAGAAAAGGTGGATTAGGTGGATTAGATATTTATGTTGTAAAACGACTTCCAAATGGACAATGGAGCGATGCTCAAAATTTAGGTTCAAAAATTAATACTCCAAATAATGAGGAAGGTCCTTTTATTCATCCTGATGGTGTTACATTATTTTTTAGTTCTGAAGGACACAAAAGCTTGGGTGGTTACGATATTTTTTATTCAGTTATTGATAATGATACCCGCTCTTGTTCAGAAGCAAAAAATATTGGTTATCCAATAAATACAACCGAAAACGATGTGTTTTATGTTCCTACTCCCGATGGAAAAAGAGCTTATTATTCATCATATCAGGCTAATGGTCTAGGTAGTTCAGATTTGTATTTAATTACGCTTCCTGAGTCACAGGAAAAACCACTTGTTGTAATGAGTGGTAAAATTGAGACGAACAGTAATACTATCCCTAAAAATGTAACAATTACTGTTACTAATCTTGTTGATCAAAGTGTTGTAGGAAATTATACACCAAATTCAAAAACTGGAAAGTATTTGTTTATTTTAACACCTGGTAAATATAATGTTTTATATGAGTCAGATGATAATTTGTATTTTTCTGAAAATATAACAGTTGAAGAAGGATCTGCATATCAAGAAATCAATAAAGCAATAAATTTAAGTCCAGTTTTAATTGGCGATAAGTCTGAAACTTATTTAGCAGAATTTGATGCTAAAAGTTCAACAGTAAATGATAAAATTGAAGCTGAATTATCAAAACTTTATGAACTATTAAAAAGAAACAAGCAACTAATTGTTGACATTCAATTACCTAGCGATTCAAAAAATAAAAAGTTAAATGATTCAAGAAAGAAATCAGTTGTTGATAATTTAGAAAAAAGAGGACTAGATAAATATCGAACTATGTCTGATTTAAAAGTTTCTAAAGATCAGGATAATGTTGTTGTTTTAAAAATTGTAGAAAGTACTGATATTCTTGCTACAAATGATGGTAATAAAAATAATACTGATAATACTGATGCAACAAATAAAGTTGTAAAAGCCGTAGGCACTGGAAATGATGTAGAAATAGATAATGTTTTTTTCGATTTTAACAAAGCTCAAACAACAGAGTATTATGAGAATTTGAATAAACTTGCTGGTTATTTAGTCGAAAATAATACAGCAATTATAGAAATGTATGGTTATACCGATTTACAAGGCGATGAAGATTATAATATGCAATTATCTATTAGAAGAGCGTCATTTGTTAAGGATTATTTAATTGAAAAAGGAGTTAGTAAAGAAGCTATGAAAATTAAAGGTTTTGGAGAATCTAATCAAATTGCTATAGACTTATGTCCCGAAAGCAGAAAGTATAATAGACGTGTTGAGTTTAAAGTTACAATTCAAGGAAATAAAAAACTTACAATTAAGCAAATAAATGTTCCAGAAAATTATAAAATTAATTAGGTATTAGTGGTTGAAATGAGAAGATATTTAATTGGAATATTAGTTGTATTAGGTGGTTTATTTTTCTGTAAAAATGACCTATATTCTCAAAGTAATATAAAAAGCAAATTTGTTGATGCTGAATATTATTTTTTATTTGATGAATATTCAAAGGCTCTGCCAATGTATTTGTCGATACTTCAAAAAGATTCAAATAATGCAAATATAAATTATCGCATCGCTTTATGTTACTTAAATCTTGTAGGACAAAAATATAAAGCAATACCATATTTAGAGAAAGCTGTAAAAGACATTACTTATACATACAAAGAAGGCTCTTATAAAGAAATGAGAGCTCCTTTTGAAGCTTATTTATATTTAGGCGATGCTTATCGTATTAATGAAGATATTGATAAAGCTATTGACGCATACACTAAATTTAAAAGTTTACTTAAACCCGAAGATGTCTTTTTTCAACAAGTAGTTACAAGGCAAATGAAATCTTGTGAAAATGCTAAAGATATGTTCTTTACACCTGTCGAGGTTGACGAAATGAATGTTGGAAATCAAATAAATTCAACCTTTTACGAATATAATCCATGTGTTTCTCAAGCAGAAGATTTGATGTTTTTTACAATGTCAAAAAATAATGAACTAATTCTAATATCTAAATTTGCAAATGGTGCTTGGGAAAAACCAAAAAATATAACAAATTTAGTTAAGTCTGCTGATGGTGCTTGTAAAACAGTATCTCTTTCACATGATGGGAAGTTTTTATTCTTTTCAGATGATAACTCAGATAACAAAGGAGATCTTTATGTCTCAAAAATAAACAAAGGTAAAGCAATGCCTATGGATAATCTTAATAGAAATATTAATTCTCGTTATTCTGAAACTAATGCTAGTTTATCTCCAGATGGTAAAACACTTTATTTTACTAGTGATAGAAAAGGAGGCATTGGAGGTTTAGATATTTATAAATCTAAAAAGGAAAATGGAGATTGGGGTCCAGCCGAGAATTTAGGTTCTCCTATTAATACAATTAATGATGAAGAAACACCATTTATAACTGCCGATGGCAAATCATTATATTTTAGCTCCGAAGGTCATAATAGTATTGGAGGTTTTGATTTTTTTGTTTCTACTATGTTAGAAGATGGAAATTGGTCAGTTCCTCTTAATTTAGGTTATCCAATTTCAACAACCGATGATGACTTATTTTATTATCCAATTGGAAATGGTGAAAAAGCTTATACATTCAGAACAAAAAATTATGGTGACGCATTAAGTGATATTTTTAAAGTTATTCCATCTGTCATAAAACGTCCTGATAATGTTGTTTTTAGAGGTGAAATTTCGTTTCAGGATAACCAAACAGAAAATATAGTAAATTCAAATATTATTTTAATTAACTCAAGTACAAAAGATACACTAAACTATTTTAGACCAGATACTAATACTTTAGAATATGATTTTTCTGTTCCATTAACAAACTATGAAATTATTTTTGAAACAAAAAACTATAAATCAGTTAGCGAAAAATTTGTTGTTCCAAATTTAATGACAAGAGTTGAAGTAAATTATAATATTGAATTTGTTCCAATAGTTTTAGCTATAAATAATGTTAGTAATTCTTTAAAATCTGATAGTGTTTTAGTTCAAAATATTGATACATCTTCAAATTTGATAGCAATTAATGTAAATAATTCTGATTCAGTAAAGAATGATAATAATAATAGTACTACAAAGAATGATATTGTAATAAACGAAAATAATAACATAAAAAATTCAGATGTAGTAAAGCATGATAATGATGTTAAATCAGATGTAAATAATACTAAGAATGATATTGTTGCTAATGAAAACAAGAATAACGAGCTTAAAAATACTGATGAGAATAATTCTAAAAATGTAAATATTAATAATAATAAAGCTAATAATGGTTCATTAAATGCTGAAAATAAAGGTATTTATGTAATAAAAAGTGTCTATTTTGATTTTGCTAGTTCATCGTTAAATGCTGAATCAAAAGCAGAAATCGAAAAGTTATATATGTTAATAAAGGCAAATTCGCAACTAGAAGTCGAATTAGTTGGACATACCGATTCTAAAGGAAATCCAGAATACAATAAAATTCTATCTGAAAAGCGAGCAAAATCAGTTGTAAACTATTTAAAAGCAAAAGGAATTACTTCAAGTAAGATAAAAACTGTTGGATTAGGTGAAGATCAAAGTGTTGCAATTAACGAAAATCCTGATGGAACTGATAATCCTGAAGGCAGACAATTAAACAGAAGAGTTGATATAAATATTTTAAATGCCGGAAACGAAAATGTAGTTGTCGAAAATATTTACGTGCCTGATAATTTGAAAGTTGATGAATCAACAGAATACTTTGTATTACTAAAGGAAAGTAGTAAATTATTATCAAATTCAGATTTTACTAAATATGGAAGTAGTTTTAGCAATCCTTCTGTTCGACAGCTTAATGGAAAGTATTATTATTTTGTTGGTAAATTTGCGAAAAAGCCAAATGCAGTTTCGTTATTAAACGAAGCAATTGATAATGGTTTTACAGATGCCAAAATTTTAAATACACATGAATTGAATCGTTATCAGACAGTTGATGCTTCTTCTGTAAAAACAAATAATGATATTGTAAATAATACTTCATCTTTTGCTTCTACTGATAATTATACTGTACAAATAAAGGCATTAACAAATAATGTTCCTCCATCTGAATTTGTAGGTTTATCAGGAATATCTGTAACAGAATGTACAGATGGATTTTATAGATATACAATTGGCGATTTTTCTGATTACAATGTAGCAAGAGAACAAAAAAATAAAGTTATTGAAGCAGGATTCCCCGATGCATTTATAATTAAAGTTGCACAATTAAAGAGCAGGTCTGGAAAGTTAAAATTAGAGCCACAAAGCAATAATAATGGCTCAACTGATAATTCTTCTTCAAAATTTACAATACAGTTAAAAGCTTTAAATAGTCCACTTGCTAAAGATTACTTTAAAGACCTTGATGGAGTTAAAGAAACCTATTGTACAGACGGTTTTATTAGATATACATTAGGAGATTATAATAATTATAACGTAGCAGTTTTTGATTTAGCAAAAATTAAAGAACAAGGCTTTGACGATGCTTATGTTGTTGATTATAATACTTATCGAGTAGTTGACCAACAAAAATTTGAAGTCAATGCCTCAGCAGTATATACAATACAAATTAAAGCTTCTACCAATATAGTTGAAAAAACTGAATTTAATGGTTTAGAGCCAGTTAAAGAGTTTATAGGTTCCGATGGTTTCCATCGATACACTTATGGCGAATTCTCAGGCTATTCGGCCGCAAAAGCAGAATGGGAAAAAATCATAACCAATGGCTTTCCCGATGCTTTTATTGTTAATATTGATTCTTACAAGAAAAAGTAAAATTTAAGTTTAAGAACGTTAAACTAATTTGAAATTGTCGTGCTAACTTGAGCCAACAGTGCTTTAAAGTAGCGTGAATTATTTTAAATATCTTGTTAGGCGGATTGGTATTAGATTCTCAAAAGAGGATAAACGCATGTTGTTTATCCACCTTAAAAAAAACGAATATTGCAAATAGAATATTAAGTATCAGATAATTACTAAAAACAAATTAATGTGGTTATTAGGGGCGATAAAGACATGTGGAGGTGTTCTAACCACTACGTTGGTTGCCATTTTAAAAAACGACACAGATAAAGCAGAAATATATGGAAATTTTAGTTTTAGCAATTTTAATTTTAGTAAATGGATTTTTTGCTCTATCCGAAATTGCTTTAGTTTCAAGTAAAAGGTCGAGATTAGAACAAAGTAGAATAGATGGGAGCAAAGGGGCAAAAGTAGCATTAAAATTACTTGACAATTCTGAGAATTTTTTATCAGCTATTCAAGTAGGAATAACATTAATTGGTATAGTAACCGGGGTTTATGGAGGCCTGAATATTGCTGATGATGTTGCTCCATTTTTTCAAAAATTTGAGATTACATATAACTATGCAAATCAAATAGCATTAATACTAACTGTTGCAATAATAACTTATTTTTCTATTGTAATAGGGGAGTTAGTTCCTAAAACAATTGCATTGAATAACCCTGACAAAATTGCAATTCGAGTTGCTCCAATGATTTATTATTTTAGCAGTGTTTTTTATCCCTTTGTTTGGCTTTTATCAATTTCTACTAGTTTTGTGAATAAACTAATTGGGATTAAGAAACAAACCGAACAAATGACAGAAGCTGAATTAAGGCATATGATAAAAATTGCATCATCTGAAGGAGTTATAGAAAAAGGACAAAACATAATACATGAAAAAGTATTTTATTTTGCCGACAAAAAGGCAAAACATATAATGACCCACAGATCTGATGTAGAGTGGATTAATATTGATAACGATTTTGAAGTGATAAAAAACAAATTATTTGACACCCAGCATAGCAAAATAGTTTGTTGCAATGGTAGTTTAGATAATTTTAAAGGGATAATTTATTTAAGAGATTTTTATAAATCGATTTCAGAGACAGAGATTTTTAATATTAGTACAATCATTATTGAACCATTAATTGTTCCCGACAATATAGATGCTCAAAAAGTTTTAGAATTATTTAGGCAGAAAAAAGTTCACCTTTGTTGCGTTGTGAATGAGTACGGTGGTTTTGAAGGATTAATAACATTACATGATATTGTTGAAAATATTGTTGGACAAATACCTGAAGAAGGAGAATTGTATGAGCCAGATGTATTTATACGAGATGATAATTCTGTATTAGTAAGTGGTGATGCTCCAATTGAAACACTTAATGAGATAATTATAGATTTTAAAGTTGATTTTGATAAAATTGACTATTCTACTGTAGCAGGTTTTGTTTTTAATCAAATTGGTAAAATCCCTCAAGTTGGCGATAAAATTGATTATATGGATTATAAAATAGAAATAGTTGATATTGATGGGAATAAAATTGATAAAATATTGATAACAAAGATAAAATAAAAAAAAGGCAACCAACATCGGCTCATAAAATATTGGGGTTTAAGTGGGTAGGCAACATTTGTTCCCGCAGGCAACTTCTGGCACGGCTGATACAGACTTCGCCACGCAGTCCCCAACATTTCATAGCCGTAGGCGTTAGGTGCAATTTGCCTCATACCAATGAGTTCACAAACATTACCGAAAAATTTGTACATTTGCGACTATTTTTAATATAATCAAGACAGAAGAATGGCAGAAAAGAAAAAGGTTACAGCAAATGAAATTTATGATTTGTTGTTGAACGAATTTAAAATAAAAGAAAAAATCGGAAGCGTTGAAATCATACTTGGCGGAATTTCAGCAAAATACAATGGTAAAGATGCAATTGGTGACTTATTACAAGAATGGCTTGGAGAATGGTTAAAGCAAAATAATTTCTATTTTAGGCAACATCCAAACACACAAGAATTTCCAGATTTTTTGCTTGCTGAAGACAATAAAAGTGGATATTTAGAGATTAAAACTTTCAATGCAAATGCTACACCAGCATTTGATATTGCTAACTTCGATTCTTATAACAAATCCTTACTTATCAAACCTGAAAGACTTGATGCTGATTATTTGATTTTTGGCTATAAAATGGTTGATTCTGTTTTGAGTGTGGACAATTTATGGCTTATGAAAGTTTGGGAAATGGCAGGTAATTCGGGAGCAAATCCTGTAAATATGCAAACTAAAAACAGTCAGCCTTACAATTTAAGACCAATAAAATGGTATGCCAAAACTGCTAAAAACAAACCATTTGCTGATAAAATTACGTTTTTGAATGCTATTTCCGAAACGCTTGAAAAGTATTCACATAGCACAAGTAGTTACAGTGAAAATTGGTTAGAAAACGTAAAGAAAAAATATTTTGAAAACACAGGAATTAAACTCTAATTCCTGCATATTCGGTTTCTAATATTTTATTTTCTGAAACTTCCAAAGCATCTAGCACTCTTTCGGCAACAGCTTTAATAACAGGAACTACAACAGTGTTTCCTAATAAATCAAAAGCTAAACTTTCTTTTACAGGTATTTCGTAATTTTCAGGATATCCGAAAATTCTTAATCCTTCTCGTATTGTTAGTTTTCTTATTCCGTTGCCATCGGGAACAACAATTTTAACCATATCAGTTGCGACCAAAGTTGGTGCAATCTCATATGGATTTAAGATTTTATTTACTTCAAAACTTAATTTACCGGTTACAATATTGTAGCCTTTTGGTTTTGTTTCATCATATACACGAGAAGTAATTTCACCATTTGTAGTAATTTCACTTACTAACTTTTTAGGGTGTTCAAATTTTATATATCCTTTTTCAACTAAATCATCTAAAAGTGCTTTTACATCAAAGCTTTCAAATAAACTTTTAACAGGAAAAAATGACTCAATTTGACTTAAAGTCAAAGGCATTCCATCCATCCAATCAATACCTATTTCACTTGCCCATTGCTTTTTTCTGCGTTCTTTGAAAAGTCTATTCAATAATTTTATTTGGTCTTTTGAGCATTCGCCTTTTACACCAATATCCCAACTATGAATATTGTTTTCGCCACCACGTTTATCCTTTATTGACTTACCATAAAGTTCCTCAACCGTAAAATGTGAAAGTAATTTTTTAGTAAAATCGGTTTTCATTATTGGCTTACCACTTTCTAAAACATCTTTTAAAACTTTAAAAGTTGGCTCAAAATTATCTAATGATGCTTTTTCGTTTATTGTACCGACAATAAAAACACGTTTTCTTGACTGTGGAACGCCAAAATTTACACTATCCAAAACTTTCCACGATACTTGATAATCTAATTCATTTTCAAGTTTATCTAAAATCGTTTTTAGCGTTCTGCCTATTTCATCGTGTTTGTTTTCTAAATCGTGTTTTACCAAACCTTCAACATTTTCAAGAATAAATCCTTTTGGTTTGTGGTGTTTAATTATTCTTTCAATTTCAAAAAATAAAGTTCCTCTTGTATCGGCAAAACCATTTCGTTTCCCACTTGCACTAAACGGCTGACAAGGAAAACCACCAAATAAAAAATCAAATGGCGGAATATCTTCATTTTTGACTTGAAAAATATCGCCTACAAAATTTTCGTGATGATGATTATGTTTTAGGGTTTGAATTGCATAAGGTTTGATTTCAGAAGTCAAAACACATTCTGTTGCAATTCCTCTATCTTGACAGGCTTGTTCAAAACCAAGGCGAATACCACCAAGTCCAGCGAATAAGTCAATAAATTTTAATTTAGTTCTCATCTTTCACCGTTTTATATTCAACATTTGGTTCAGCAACCATCAAAACAGAAGGTTCGGAAATCATAAAAGTAGAGCGATATTCTTCAATTTCAATTTTTGTACAACCTATGACATACAAACATTGCATAAAAAAAGAAGCACTAAAAGTACCACGACTAATTTTACTATCAACGCTTGACTTTGTTTCAGTACAACCGTTTTCGTTTAACAAAGTAGTTAAATCTTCTGTAGATAAACCTCTTTTGACTAACTCTGATTTGAGTATTCGTTTGACTTTTTTATTCCACTCAGACATAATTTGACTTTTATTATATTTGCAAATATGAGAATAAATACCAATATGTGCAAATAAAAATACAAAAATAAAAAAAATAAAAAAACTGCACCTAATAAATAGGGCTTCATGTGGTCGGAACGACCCAGCATGAAGCCCAAGTTGAATTAAATCCCAAAGCAGATAAGAATTACTTTCTAAAAAAGGGTTTGTAAATGGTTAAGAGCCAGTTAAAGAGTTTATAGGTGCTGATGGTTTCCATAGATAGTGTCAATAAGAAAACACAGTGTTTCTTTAGAAAACTTCAAGAATGAGGCTTTCGCAGTTTTGAAAAT
>MEND01000282.1:123-698 GCA_001768975.1 Bacteroidetes bacterium GWA2_31_9
TTAACCCTACAACAGCAAACGTAAATTCAACGGCAGGAACGGGTTCGACAAGTGTAACATCAAATATCAGTTGGATTGCTGTAAGTTCAAACACAAGTTGGCTTACAATTACATCAGGAAGTAGCGGCAGTAATAATGGGACAATAAATTATAGCTATACTGTAAATACATCATCAAGTTCACGGACAGAGACAATAACAGTTTCAGGTAGTGGGGTTTCAAATAAAACTTTGACAGTAACACAAGCAGGAGTTTCTCCGAGTTTAGCCATCAACCCTACAACAGCAAACGTAAATTCAACGGCAGGAACGGGTTCGACAAGTGTAACATCAAATATCAGTTGGAATGCTGTAAGTTCAAATACAAGTTGGCTTACAATAACATCGGGAAGCAGTGGCAGCAACAATGGAGCAATAAATTATAGCTATACAGCAAATACATCAACAAGTTCACGGACAGCGACAATAACAGTTTCAGGCAGTGGTGTAAGTAGCCAAACTTTGACTGTTATTCAAGATGGAAATATACAGACCTATTGCAGTGCTGTTTATATGCGGTTTCCACAGGAAAACGCA
>MEND01000282.1:762-11333 GCA_001768975.1 Bacteroidetes bacterium GWA2_31_9
AGTTGATCGTGACAGATGTAAGTAACAATGTTGTTTTTTCCAGTAATTCAATCACAGATACGTATTATCAATTTTCAGGTGGTACACTTTTTTACGACCAAACATACCAATGGAAAGTCAGGGCATTGTTAAATGGTTCCCCTGTTTCTGATTGGTCAAATAACAGGAGTTTTACAATTAAACCTCAGTCTCCTGATTCTCCTGCAGAAGGTTCAGCTTTAGGACATTTTAATGATGCCGTAATTTATAAGGGAAATAGTAACTATCCTCTTAATTCAGAAGATTATGAACAGTGTGTCGCTTTTGTAAAACGTTATCAGAATGTTGTTTACGGGCTAAATATGCCATCTATTGGTCATGCTTTCCAATATTATGGGAACGTACAAATTAGCTTTGGGAAATTTCCAAACGGAGGTAGCTATGCACCTCAAATCGGGGATATTGTATGTTTATCTGGGGGCTATGGTCATGTTGCAATTATTCGTGATGTGCAGTTTGCAAATGATGGTGTCAACAATGATTTTGTTTATGTTGCTCAACAAAATGTTGGATCAATTATTAGCAATCATATAAGTCAACAAGTGTCATTAACATATAGCAATGGTACTTATACAATTGCAAATTTTGCAGGGAAAACAGTTGAAGGTTGGAGGCGTGCTTTACCTACTGTTTCACATCCGTATGATAATGAGGTTTTTTCGACGACGACTCCGATGGTTATTTGGTTACCACACACAAGTCCTCAAAGTTATAGGGTTGATGCCAGCAAGCAAAATCCTGTCACTGGATGCTATGAACCAATATCTGGTTATAATGGAGCAACTATTTATGCAGGTAGTACTTACTACACATTTCCATCGGGCATCCTTGAAGCAGGGGGAAAGTATCGTTTGAGAGTTGGAGTTATTACTCAATTAGCAGGATATGTTCAAACAGAGCCTATATATTTTGAAATAGCTCCTAATGCTAATAGTGTAGCTCAGATTGCTGGTCAGTACTTCATAAATACCCAAGTACAAAACTCAAACAAAAATATTCAGTCAACGAGTATTGCAGCTAATATTTTGATTACTCAAAAAATCAATGGGATGAATCTTGAAAAAGGATACAGTGACGAGAATGGTAATGCATTTATAGAAGTTGCACCTGAGTTAAATATAGGAGATACCCTAATTGCTTCGGGAACAGGTGTGATTAGCCAGGAAATAATTATTACTCAAGAAATGCTTTTGAGCAATAATATTTCTATACTATTAGTACCAGATGTGACAAATTTTATAGCAAATCCATCTGTTTATATTTTGAATAACACCTCAATGTTTATAGAAAATGTTGTTGAGTTAAAAGTTACAGCTCAGAATCACACATCATACAGAATACTCGACTTTGCCAATTCCAATGACACATTAACGGCTTACACTGAATATATGCCTGATGATAGCTTGGTTACATATTCTTTATCACAGGTTGGAATTAATTTCATTCAGGTACGGTTTCTCGGTGCAGATACAGTTGATGTTATTAAAACTGTTTATTACAATCCATCACCAACAGGAAATGATGTTTATGCAGTGACAATTATTGCTGACAATAGTAGCCTTAATTCACAGATGTTTATCAATGGTTCTTATGCAGGAAATATTACAGATTATGAAGGTGTTGTGACTTTGCCACATGGGTATCACCAATTCTCCTTTACCAAAGATAACTATGGAAGCATATTCGCAAGTACTATAGTTGCAGATACTATTTACTTATCAATGAATGAGCTTTCGCCTACTATTGTTGGAAAAAAGGATAACTCATCTTATATTTCCATACTCCCAAACCCATCAAATGGGTTATATAGAGTAGAATGCAATAAATCTGCCGAAAATGTAATTATAATTGTTTATGACTTACAAGGCAATCAAATTATCAATAAAAGATTTCAAAATTTATCTAAATCGTGGTCAATTGAACTGGATTTGTCAAACTTTGCAAGTGGCTCATATTTAGTAAAAATTCAAATAGACGAACAACATATAGTTAAAAGCGTTATTAAGAAATAGTTATTTCGTTTTTAAGTAGATTGAATACATACTTAATTGTGATAAATAATTAATATTTAAAAATATAATGTATGAAAAAAATATTAATTTTAATAGTAATAATTGAATGTTTTTGTTTCGATTCTTTTTCACAAGTAGTACATATTATAAATGGTAAAGAATCTGCATGGCAAAATATAGAAATTATTTCGGAAAATACATCTTTTATAATAAATGGAGATGGTATCGTGAATTTTGGTTGTTCGGGGAATAGTTGTGTTGATGATATTACAGCGGGTGTAGAAGGAAATTCTTGGTGGTCATGGTGGCAAAAACGAGGTTATTATGATGTCATCAATCTTGCTTTTTTTACGATAATTATAGTTCATGGTTTCAGTTTTTTAATAATGTGTATTCCAGTAATAGCAATAGATGTAATTATGATCAGGGTGGTTTGTGGGTAGCAATAACAAATACTTCAGATACTCCATCTTCGAATAATGTTATTAGTGTTGATTTATTTTATTGGTATAATAGGTTTTTTAATGAAGTAGGAGTAATAAATCATAATCAAAAAGTTTGGATATGGGTTAGTCCACATGATGGAGGTATGAACCCATACACTTGTGGCATACAAGATTATTTAGATAATACTGGTAGTTATAGAGTTTGGGTTACAACATATTAATAAATTAAATTAATTGAATAGTTTTGAAAATACATTTTAATAATAGTGTAAAGTAATAAAAAAAAATGTTGATGAATATTAAAACTTATATTTATGGAACAGAAATTTGAAATACAAAATGAAGATGTTAAAAACAATTATGCACATTTTGCAATCTTAGAACAAATTGAAAGGAAAACACGAACATTCGAAACTGATGAAACTTATAATGAGACACACAGTCAAGGGCATTATGATACAACTGCATAATAGAACTATTTTTTATAATTATGTATATTGCGATTACTCCTACCTTAAATTGTAATTTAAGATGTATATATTGTTATGTTGATAATAAATTAAAACAAAACGATTTAATAAGTATTGAATTAGCAAAACATCTAATAGATGAAATATTTTATTTTGCGAAATATAAAAATATAAAAAATATAACTATTTCTTGGCATGGAGGTGAACCTTTATTGTGGGGATATAAAAACTTCAATACAATATTTGAATATATAGAATTATTAAGATCTCGTTTTTTTAATCTAAAGCAAGAAATTCAAACAAACCTCACCTTAATTAACGATGATTTCATTGGGCTTTTTAAAAAATTCAATATAAAAGTAGGTTTTTCATTAGATGGTCCAGAAAATATTAATGATGTACAAAGGGTTTTTTCGTATAATAAAGGGTCATATTCTCAAATAATTGAAAAACTTAATCTATGCCAAAATGCTAATTTAAAAATTGGAGCAATTGTAACTGGTACTTCAAAAAACATTAAAAATATTAAAGAACTGTATGATTTCATGAATGAAAAAGGTATTGATTTTAGATTTAATCCTATTTTTAAAGAAGGACAAGCAAGAACAATTTATCCTGATTTTGGTATTTCTACTGAGGAATATGGAAATGCAATGATTGAATTGTTCAACATATGGGTAAATGACAAGAAATCTAAGATAAATATTGATTTTTTTTCTGAAATTGCTGGAAATTTAGTTACTAAAAGACCTTATATTTGTTGTTTTCAACAAGATTGTCAAAAAAATTATTTTGCAATTAGTTCTAATGGAGATATTTATCCATGCGGACGATTCATCGGGAATGAATTCCTAAATTTTGGAAATATTTCAAATCAAAATTTAATAGAAATTATTGATACGAAAGATAAATTTTTTGCAAATCGAAGATTAGAGTTTTTAAAAAAAGAGTGTTCTGATTGTAAATATTTTGATATTTGCAATGGAGGTTGTATGCATGAGGCTTTTTCAGCAACAAACAATTTTGAAAATAAAACATATTTATGTGAGGCTTATAAAAGAATTTTTATGTATATTGAAAAGTATCTTGAATATACAATGTAGTAAAATAATAATAATGAGACTTATATTATTTTTTCACTTTCTAAATAACAACTAAAAAGATGACATGAGAGGAGTTTATAGCTATTATTGCCTGACTATGGGTTTGGTACAGAAGTAACAAAGATTTTTACTACAGAATTACTCAAAAAAGCCTATGAATCATTAAGTCCATACAATTATATACATAATTTAATATTTTTTTTAAGGAAGAAATTGGAAATAAATAAATATTTTATTAATTTAAAACTCATTGATATTATGATGCTAACACAAGAATTTACAATTCATCCTGTAGGTCAAGGTTTATTTTATGAAGGTTTAATTTCGTTATCATGGTCGAAAGATTCAAAATTCAGATTTGTTTATGATTGTGGTAGCGATTAGAAAAAAAACTGTATTGATGAAGTAAATCAATATAATTCAAAATATCCAGCAAGTCAAAATCCAATAGATTTACTAATTATTTCACATTTTGATTCTGACCATATAAATGGTATTCAATATTTATTAAATAATAGAAACGTTAAAAAACTTGTTTTGCCTTTTTTAAGATTTGACGAAAGGTTGTTTTTAGCATTGAAAATGTTAGCATATCGAAATTATAAAGGTGGTAATGATGATGATTTTTTCTCAATTCGTTTGATACTTGACCCAATCAATACGATTATTCAAGATAATCAAGAAACTGAAGTGTTTTTTATAGAATCAAGTACAGATTCTCCTGTGTTTGAAATAGAGAAGAATACTAATTTTGATAATTATGAATCAAATGCTAAAGATGAATTAGAGTTTGATTTTCCAAATAAAAAAATAATTTCAGAAAATGACAAAAAGGAATATGATATTAGTAATGTATCATTGAGTCTAAAAAAAATTACTGATTCTGACAAAGGGATATTGAAACTTTCAAATTCCAGTTTAACTTTAATGGAATTTTTGTTTTATCAAAAGCCTCTGGGAAAAAGAGAAAAAGAGTTCTACAAAAAAGTGCAGAAAAGATTTGAAAATAAATTTTCAATCGCACCAAATAGCAAGTTTAAGGATTATGTGAATGCTATAAAGAAAATTAAAAAGGCTGAAATAGTTAAAAATATATATGAAGAAGCATTTGATGAATTAGTAAGAATCCATCCTCCCAAGCCATTTAATAAAGGTGAAATATCAGATTTAAATGTAACTTCTATAGCACTATTACACAAAAATTGCTTTTTTTGTAATGATTCTAAATGCAATAGATATAGCTCTGTAATACAGAATATTATAAAGTTTAATGGGCGTGTTGAAAAATCAATTATTAATCAATTATTCGACTATGATTATTATTATAGAAATATATTTTATTTGGAAAATAAATTTCCAAATGTACTTTTAACTTCAGATGGTTTCTTTAAAAAAGAAACGGATTATAAGCAATTCTATAACAAATTTATAAATTATTGGGAGAATTTTTGGCTGTTTCAAATACCACATCATGGTTCTAAAAACAATATAGATAAAGCATTATTGTCAATTATTCCTAAATCCACATATAAGTTTATAAATTATGGAACAACTAACAGACATAAACATCCAAGTCAAGAGTTAATTGAAAATATAATAATTACTGGGAATTCAGATAAAATTATCCCTATTAATGAATTCAATGGAATCGCTTTCGTAAATAATTTGTTACTATTTAAATGATTAAAAAAAAATATTTTAAATATAAGCGAATAGCAAAAAACTTTTCATATTAATTTTTAACTATAAAAAGCAAAGCTATAGTTAAATGACATATTCTAAAGCAGATGTGTTTTAGTTATGTGACATTTTTTTAAGATTAACCACAATGAATCCTTACAAAATATTTAGCAAAGAATTTGATGATTTAGAATCATTTTATAAAATTTCTTCATTTTCTACTAAGCAAATTTTCGAATTATATAAACTTGAAAAGAGATTATTTGAAACAGACTTGTTTCAGAAATACTCATTTCCTACAAGACCATCCTTCATTAAAAATAACACAGGTTTTTTATTAAATCAACAATTTTTTTTGAGAGAGTTAATTTTAATAAGGATGATTTCTGCACTTGAAGTTTATTTAATTGAAAACATTAAGTTTATAGCTGCTAATAATGTTTTTATTTTTAAAACTAATGACCAAATTAGCTTTACTACTGCTGAACTTATGTCATATGATAGCATTACGGAAATATTCGAAAAGATAATAACCAAAGATTGTAGAAAATTATCTAGTGGTGGGTTTAAGAAAATTACTTCTTATTATTATTCTAAATTGAAATTAAATATTTCATCAATACCACCTGGTCAGAACATAATGGACGAGTATCATGATAGACGACATTTATTTGTTCATCGTCTAGGGAAAACAGATGAATATTACCGAAATAAATATAATCTGCAAAAGGCGGGTATTTCTATTAATGAGACATATCTATTAACTGCTTTTAAAGATTTAAAATATTTTGCAGAATCAATTAATAAATTTACTAAAGCACTTATTGAAAATAAGCCTGACTCAAAGGGCATTAAGAACGAAAGATTAGTAATATTTAAATTCAAGTATAAAGAATTAATACCTGAATTTGTTAACCGTGAATCTCGTTTTTGGTTTAATGATAAACTTGTTTATGCGAAAGATATTATTAAAGATGTTTCAATATCTGAAGATAAATTAGTTGAAATCGTTCTTTTTGGTCAAAAAACAAAAGTTGCAGCATTCTACAAGAATGCAAAGAATCATATTTCTGCAACAAAAGGTTTATTTTGTTTTAAGTTAGTACACCTACTTGACTATAATGAAACTACAATAACTACTTCAACAGAACAACAAAGGAAAGCTAAAATTATTATTGACGAAGAAAAAATAGAAAATGTCAAAAATTTGTTACCAGTTCAACCTTGGAATAAAGGTGTACATATGATTATAGCAGAAAAATTAGCTCTACCAAAAAAAATAGTTCAGATTGCAATTAGGGTTTTAATAAGTAGAGGCGTTTTTAAAAATCAAATAAATGGTGAAATAGTTGAATGAAATACAGTCGCATGAATGTAAATTTACCTCATCTAGTCGAAGTTATACTCCGTCCGAAAATATACTTTAAGACCCAATATGAATGTACCAACCTATTGGAATACTTTTATAACACATTAAAACTACTTTATTTATAAGCCATCATATGTTCGAACCAATTACTTTAGCAAGACTTAATAAACTCGTTAACGAAAGAGGTGGAAAATGCCTTAGTACGGAATATATAAACAAGTATTCAAAACTAGTATGGCAATGTAAAAACAATCATGTATTTGAATATAATCTGTTTAATATCTGGCGAGGAGCATGGTGTCTAAAATGCAAAAAGCTTAAAATCCTTGATGAAATCAATGAATTTGTCAAAATGTATAATGGCAAATGCTTATCGTTAACTTATAAGCAAAAGAATTCAAAATTATTATGGCAATGTAAAAACAATCATGAATTTATACAAAGCTGGGGTAATGTTTTGAAAGGTAATTGGTGTAAGAAATGTAAAAAATTAGAACAATTTGAAGAAATAAAGGAAATTGCCAAAAATCATGGAGGGATATGTTTATCTGAAAAATTCACTAGTAATACAGTGGCATTAAGCTTTAAATGTAAAGACGGTCATATATTTAAACAATTGAGTGATAATATTAAAAAAGGAAATTGGTGCAAAAAATGCATTAGCAATGAAAAACTTAAAGATGTTCGTGATATTGCAATAAAACATGGTGGGCTATGTTTGTCAGAGATTTATAATGAAAATACATCTAAATTAAATTTTAAATGTAAATATGGTCATATTTTTAAAATGACGGAGGATAATATAAAAAAAGGAAATTGGTGTTTAAGATGTGAGAAAAAAGAAAATAAAATAAAATATTATCAAGATTTAGCACAGAAATATGGTGGAAAGTGCCTCTCAGAAGAGTATTTATACCGTTTTTATACATTAAAATGGCAATGCCAGAACGGTCATATTTGGGAAACTCTGCCCTATGAAATAGAGCGTGGTCATTGGTGTCGGAGATGTGCTGACGATACCAATTAAAAGAATAAAATTCATTTTTAAAAATAATCTATACCAAGATTTAGAGCTAAGCCTATTGCACTGAATGTAAGCTCATTCTCATTGCATGAAACATTCTCTGTTATTAAGAAACTCATAATTGAAGATATTCAAATAAGTGCAATTAATAACACTTAACTGCAAATAAGTGCAATTAGTAACACTTAACTACAGATAAGCACAGTTAATGACAAAAACCGTTTTTTCCCAAACGTTATAATAAAAATATTTCACGAACGAAAGGAGAAACAAATTATGTCAAGCTTAAAATCTTACGAAATGCAAAACGTATATGATATACAAGACTATGATGAAAGTTTTCTTGAACAATTCGTCAGTCAGGTAATTCCAAACTTCGACCTTTGGAGCATACGTCCGCTTATGAACGAAAAAAGAGTACTCGCCGATGGAACAAACGATGAAACAGACAAATTAATAGCCTTTTTTCAAAGCCAAAGCGAAAAAGAATACCCTACCAACATTGTTATCTTTTTAGGAAACAGCGAGAAAAACAACCCATCAGTAATGCTCAATTATGGAAGAAAATTCTTCAAAATAAGGTTTAATAAAAATAACAACGGCGAACTGGGAACACCGGGCTTTCTCAATACCAATGGATATAATTATAACGATCAATTGCAAATGCTAAGGTCAGGCATTAGAGGCTCAAATATGCCATTAGGTAATTTTCAATTAAATGATATAAATGGAATAATAGACAGAAATGTCAGCGATGCAATACGGTCAGTAAAAGCCCAATACGATGAAATAGTAATGCAGAAAGAGTCAGAATCATTAAAACGACATGCCGAACTCGAAGGAAAATTTGAAGCCTACAAACTTGCAGTACAAGAACAAGCAATCAGAGATAAGCATCAGGAACTAGAAGAACGAGAAAACGCATTACAACAGCAATACGAAGAATTTGAAGCAAAGCGACAAGAAGGACTCGGAACAGTAAAAGAATACACAAAAGTAATAGCAGGAGGCTTGCTTGAAGCAGGTAAAGCATGGTTTGGATTCGATTTTGGCAAAAACGACGATGACGATGAAAAAAGCTCAACGCCAAAATCTCAAAACTCAAAGGAGAAAAAAGGAGAAAGCGAGAATCTTTCAAATGTCAAAAGAAAATACAATTCTGACGATGACGGAGGATTTGAGTTAGTATCAAATAAAGACGACGATGATACAGGATTCGTGTTAATGGATGATGACCCTGAAATAAAGCACCCTCAATTAAAAGGAGTAATAGATTTAGAAATGATGCTGGCAGGAATAAAAAACCTTTCAGGAGATGAAAAGCTGTTATTAATGGAAGCCTTGATGCCAGAAGAATACGAAGAAGAAAATGCAGAAAACAAAAAAGAAAACAAGTCAGAAAATTGGCAGGAATCACAAGAAAACAATACTTCTGAAAATAATCAAAACTGCGTTCAAACAGAAAAACACGACGTTCAAACAGAAAACAGCAACGCTAAATCAAAGAAGCAAAGCGTTAAAACGAAAAATAGCAACGCTAAACAAGAAAACGATAACGCTATATCAAAATCAAAATACAACATCATTAATCACAGCCTGTCAGACGTTGAAACGAAAAAAGAACGCAACAATAACGACAATCGGGAATTGATTGATAATGATGATAATTCAGCTTAAAAAAGTCAAAATAGCAAAAAGCAGTAATCGAAGCTAAAAATAAAAAACTAATCAAAAGCTGGAACAACATTGTAGAACCACATCCAAACAACAATTATAAATTCTTCAGAAAACAGGACAATTCAGAAATCATATTTATTCAAAATCACAGCATTATCCCCCCCTATCTGCTTAATACTAAATCATTAGAAAAATAACCAAAAACCTCACATCACTTTCAAAAAACTAAACATAGCCGAACTCAGCGAGTATCGGCTTTATGTTTTTAGCCTTAGTCTTAAAAACCATATTAACAGGATGAGGCTTGTCGTTTTTTAATCTATAATGAATATTCCAGCTACAGCCGGGCAAACAACCATAACTATTGTAATTATAGGACTCATAAGCACATCCGCAGTTCCAGCAAATTTTTAAAAACCTCGTTCGGTTAATCATTCTTGTATTTTTAATCTCTGAACGATTAAGATAATGACCACTATCAATTGTTCTGTTTTCACAAACCTTTTTTGTCCCAATAATATTGAGAGCAAACAAATCCTCTTTAGTAAGTTTTTTAGTCATAAAAAAACAATTTCAAATATATAACGTGCCAATCTTTAGGTTTATTACATTTCTTAGGCTTCTAAATGGCTTGTTTTAAGCAATTAAATGGCAATTTAATTAACCTGTGATGAATCTTAGGTGGCAATGTGATAAACTAAACACTTATTGAACATAAAATCAGTTATTTATATGCAATTTATGAATATTT
>MEND01000282.1:11349-13772 GCA_001768975.1 Bacteroidetes bacterium GWA2_31_9
TTACCTACTTTGTTGCAGTGAGTAAGCAAAATGTCAATTTTTGGATAAAATAAAAAAAAATCGCAGGTCTGGGTGAACAGGCTCGGGTGGCGGTTTTTTTCAATTTAGGATTTAGAAATTAAGGATTTGAGAATTTAAAAGATTGAAAAGTAGAGAGGTGGTTTTTAAAAAAGAATAAAATCCTTCAGGTCTGGGTGTATAGGTTCGGGTGGAAGGATTTTTTTTGAATTTAGCGATGCAATAAGCTATTAGCAATTTAACAATTTAACAATTTAACAAAAACTAAATCTCTAGTTCAGCATATTTCTCAAGTTTTTTCAAATCAGGTTTACAAAATGCAATAATATAATCAGCCGCTTCCTGTGCCTTTGATGCAGCACTTACAACAAATCTTTTATCATCGTTCATAATTTTAAGCCACGATTGAATATATGAAACATTCTCTGTAATGTGTTTTTCAATGCCCAATGTTGCACAAACAAAAGCCGATGTTAACTCCGCTACAAGCTCCTCAAAAGCATATTCCTTTGAGCCTTGAACAAAACTGATATTTCGCTTTAACCTCTTTGGGTGGCTTGTCCAGTGTGCCATTTCGTGAAAACATGTAACATAAAAAAGGTCTGAATTATAAAACTGCTTTCTTTCAGGAATTACGATTTTATCATTCTCAAAATCATAAAAAGCATCGTTTTGAGGTCTGAAATATATTTCTACCTCCGAGTTTTCAATTATTTGTTCAGCCTTAATTATTCTTTCAGGTTCAGAAAGCTTTTCAATTTCTTTGGTTTTATAATATTCATCTGGCAGGTTTTCAACCTGTTCAACATTAAAAACATTGTAATATTTTAAGTAAGGAACAACATTAATTTTATCAAAATTGACTTTTTCATTTATTTCAAGCATTTCATTAATAATCTTTGTAATGTTCTTATTTGTAATCAAATCGAAATAAAGTTTCGACGAAAAAACAACAAAAGCCGATTTACTGCCTTTTTTAATTTTTCCGTTCAAATTGCTTATTTGCGAAAAAGTCAACCAATTGTTTAACTTGTAGTTATACTCTTTTACAAATTCAGCCAATATAAACTGATTAACTCCCCTGTAAACATGTTTTGATACAATATTTTTTGCAAAAACATTTCCCATCGAAATATTTAACCAACAACCTTTAAATTCACTTTTAATGTGATTATCAAGCATAGATATTATGTTTGAAGTTATATTTTCGTATATGTCATTTGTTTTCATGGCAATAGCTTTTTTAAATTGTTAATCTTTCAATAATTCTTTTGTTTTCAGCCTTTTTTGATTTAGGTTTAATCGAAATTTCTAAATCAAATTTTTCAATCAGATTTTTAATATTAGGATTTGCATTTAACAGCCATTCAAGGCTTTCAGAAGCATTTAAGGAAGCTTCGTTTATGTTTTCAAATTCAGTTTTCATAACAAAAAAGTTAAAAAAGGGGTACAGAGTACCCCCTTTGATTTAGAAACTAATAAGGTTTTCAGAATCTTTGATTTTATCATCAATAATATTTCTGATAACATCAATTACAGAGCTTAAAACCTCTGTATTTGTAGCAGTAAAAGTATGCCCTTGACCATCGGTAAGTGTAACACTTTCGTTTGAGTGATGAGAGCCAAGAACAAAAGCATTAAGTTTTTTACGACTTTCAATCAGTTTTTCCCTTTTATCAATAATGATTTTCAAATCCTCGATTTTCGAGATTTTTTCGTCAATCGACATTTTAGGTGTTTCAACAACTTTTTGTTGCTCAACAACTTTCTCAGTTTCAACTTCGGTTTTCACATGATTACCGTTTAAATTTAGGTCTTTGCCGTTTTTATCAGCAATTGAATTACTTGCTCCATTTCCTGAAATAATGTCTTTAATTTCAGTGTTAGAAGCTTTACCGTTTTGTTTTGTTTTTGTTTCCATAACAATTTAATTTAGAGATTAATAAAACATTGATTTATAATTAAAAACATCTTAAACCCAACATTTGCAGATGAAAGATTCAAGCGGTGTTTGAAATTCATTTTTCCGTATATTTTTCTTTTGTTGCACATAACTATTTCATTTTAAAGTTTATTTCTGCATCTGATTAGTTCTCGCGTATGTTCTGCGATTAGAACAAAACCGTCACAGCCGCTACACCAACAGTGATAGTTCTTAGCATACAGCATTTTAAAAAAATCGTATCAATGTGCGATGGGAATCAACTATAAGAATATTAATTTGTTATGGGAGCGTTTCATTTGGACGCAAGGCAGGGCATCTCTTTTCAAAATAGATTTTTGAAAGATTTTAAAACAATACAAAATAAAATGTAAATCTATTTTGAAAAGTGATGCAATGGGGAAAGCCTGTGCGAATAAGTATAAAGAAAATATATAAAATAAGTATCTTATTTACATAATAT
>MEND01000282.1:13826-14070 GCA_001768975.1 Bacteroidetes bacterium GWA2_31_9
AGGCGGTGTGTGAGCCAATTAATATTCTTATTGTTGATTTGGAGAAAAAAGATTAAAAAAAGTGTTTTTACGAAGGATTAAAAAAAATGTGGAAACAAAAACAAAAAATCTGAATCCGAAGTGAAAACTCTTTTGCTTTTTTCGGAGGGGCTATTAATAAAACATTTCAAAAATTAATGCTGTATGCTTAGAAATATCTCTTTAGCCTCTGTTGTGGAGCGGATGGGGCGGTTTTATCTTTGCC
>MEND01000282.1:14111-16166 GCA_001768975.1 Bacteroidetes bacterium GWA2_31_9
TATATATTTGTAATGTAATCAATTGTAACAAAAAATTAAAAGGTTACTATTTCGGTTACCTTGAAAAATTGAGGGTTCTTATTTTATTGAGATAGAGAGGTTTAAAGAATAGGGTCTAATCCAGTAAGGCTCACAGATAGTTAGCCCCTTTTTTGAGGGGCTTTTTTATTTCAAGTGCAGTTTCGGAGTGCACTTTTA
This sequence comes from Bacteroidetes bacterium GWA2_31_9, assembly GCA_001768975.1. Taxonomy (GTDB): domain Bacteria; phylum Bacteroidota; class Bacteroidia; order Bacteroidales; family GWF2-33-38; genus GWA2-31-9. The sequence continues at coordinate 14,310 of MEND01000282.1, forward strand.
TTGCACTTGAATTTATAAACCAGCTATATTTTTAATTTATTTGGGTTCTGTGATGTAGCAAAAATTGAAATTACAACAATCTCATTTTCATCAATACGATAAACAACTATGTATGGAAATATTTTTAGTACAGCAACTCTATACTCTCCATATCTGGCTTCACAAGAATATGGGTTTTCTTTAATGTAAGAAAGATAATGTTCAATTTCATCAACGCAATGTTGTCCTAATCCCTCAGACTTAGATTCATACCATAGAAAAGCATCTTGAATATCAAGCTTAGCTTCATTTTTAAGAATTAATTTAAATGGTATTTTATTTTGCACCTATACTTTTTTTAACTTCTTCCCAAGTATATGATTTCGATTTTCCAGATTTATGAAGTTCCCAACGTCTATCCAATTCTTTCTTTTGACTTTCTGTAAATTCAAATCCATTAGATTTTTTATTCAATTGAGACAACATCATTTCATAAACTACATTAAGAAAACCTTCATCTAAACTGGAAAGATTGTTTTTAAGAAAATCTATTTTTTCAGTTGTACTCATAACCACATCTTTTTACAAATTTAATACTTTTTAATACGCAAAAACAACTCAAATGTTTTAATCTTATTTAATTTTAATACCAAACAGCCCATCCAAATCATTTTAATTTTGCTTATGTTAGAAAAATTGCAAATGATTCTGGAAAATTTGTAGTTTTGGATTGGATAAAATAGGAGAATTTAAAACAAATAATTTGAAATATTTTTAATTACAAATTTATTAGAAGACAAGCAACGATTAATCGACTTTTCTATTAATATGATAAAAGTATTGTTATTAGAAAATGAAGAATATTATCCCATTGCCACAACAATAAATATTAATGGAGAATTGAGACCTCTATTATATGATGATGGAGATGAAAATCCTCTAAGTTCTGATTTAATAGAAAAGTTCGATGAAATACTTGAGGACAAAATCAATCAAGCAGAATTTAGAGCATTTGCAATTGCATACGATGTCCATGTAAAAAGAAATATTGAAAGTGAAAAGACAGATGCAATAGCGATAAAAACATGGCATATTGAATCAGAAGAAACAATAATTTACTTTTATACATATAAATTAACAAATAATGGAATCATAAAGTTTGATGAAAACTGGGGTGAAATACAATAAAAGATTTATTATCAATTGATATTCACTTATTTAAGAAGCTTAAACTTTATGAATTTCAACAAATCTAAATCAAACATTTCCCAATGGTTCCAAATTTTTTAAAGTTCATAATTATGGAGCGAATATTTTAATATTTAAAATTAATATACTATTTTTAGAATCAAGAAAATATGCAATAAATAGTAGTAATTGATATAATTAATTTAAAAAAATGATAGTATATATTACACTTGGTGTACTGATTTTAGCAGTTTTTTATGTGATTTTTTTATATAATGACATAATCAGAAAAAATAATGAAATTGATAAAGCATTTGGAACAATTGATGTAATGTTAAAAAAGCGTTATGATTTAATTCCAAATTTGGTTGAAACAGTTAAGCAATATATGCTTCATGAGGCTACAGTTTTAACCGATGTAACAAAGTTAAGGTCAAAAATTACAGAAGATTTATCAAGTGATGATAAAGTAGATTTACACAATGATATTTCAAAGAAGGTGAATAGTATATTGGTTTCTGTCGAGAATTACCCAGATTTAAAAGCCAACATAAATTTTCTTAAACTGCAAGCATCTTGGAATGAAACAGAAGAACAAATATCTGCTGCAAGAAGATTTTATAATTCAGCGATTACAGATTTTAACAATTCAATCCAAACATTTCCATCAAATTTAATTGCGAATAAATA
>MEND01000282.1:16183-20333 GCA_001768975.1 Bacteroidetes bacterium GWA2_31_9
TTGACACCCCTTCTTGAACCAATGGAGAGGTATAGAATTGAAAATGTAAAAGACATTAAAAAAAAATTATTAGCTGTAATTCCGTGTATTTGTTTTCTAGTGATAGGTTCATTTTCTCACATTCCATTTTTAATATTTCTTCTTTGTCTACCAGTATTATTTTTTATTGGTGGTGCTTATCAGTCATTTATAAAAATGTCGTCTCACTTGAAAAGGCAATTTAAGATTAAAATAATGCCAGAGCTATTGAAGTTTTTATTTGCTGATTTTGAATATATTGCAAATCAAAGAATTGCAAAATCGGTTATTGAGAAAAGCATGATATTTTCAAAACATATTGCTATTGCAGAAGGTGAAGATTTTATGAGATTTAAGCTTGGTGAAACGACTATAATGTTTTGTGAAACTACTGCATATTCAAATAGTGAAAAAATAATCTTTCAAGGGATTTTTATTTCAGCTTCTTTTAATAAAAATTTCTCATCAAAAACGTTTGTTCTTCCAGTTACATTTTCAACGTATTTTCAATCTATAAAAAGACGATTATTAGATAATTTCCAGATGGTAAAACTTGAAGATGTTGAATTTGACAAGGAATTCATTGTTTTTAGTACAGACCAAATTGGGGCTCGTTATGTGCTTACAACTAGCTTAATGAATAGATTACTTGATTACAAAAGAAAAATCAAAAAGAAGATTTCATTTTCATTTGTTGATAATAGATTATACTGTGCTATTCCAAATTATTTAAATTTATTTGAACCAGCTTTATTTGAACCTTTTGATTTTGACTTAATAAAAAAAAGCTATAATCCATTAAAGATTTATACAGATATAGTTGAAGATTTGAACTTGAATTTGCGAATCTGGACAAAACAATAAATATATCAATTATTAAATACTTAATCTATTACTATAAGTTATATTCAAATCCAAATCATTTTAATTTTGAAAATGTTAAAATTATGGTGTAATTTTATATGGAATAAAATATTGTTTTTTTATGAATTTACTGAAATCAATTAGTATTTTCCTATTAATCGTTCTATCAAGCTATATCAGAGCTACTGTCCTATCTGACACAACAATTATTAAATCTCATTTAATTGCCATAACTAAAACTGATAAATATAGAAATCATAGAAATGTTGACCAGCTTAACAAAACTGCAGATTATATTAAAAATGTTTTTAATCAATATACAGATAGTGTGTTAATTCAAGAATACACTGTTAATGGAAAGGTTTATAAAAACGTAATATGCTCATTTGGAACCGAAAACAAAAATCGGATTATTGTAGGTGCTCATTATGATGTTTGTAGCAATCAAGAAGGGGCTGACGACAATGCTAGTGGTATTGTTGGTCTTTTGGAATTATCAAGACTTTTAAAAGGTCAAAAGCTAAATTATCGTATTGATTTAGTTGCGTATTCACTAGAAGAACCACCCTATTTCAAAACAGAATTTATGGGAAGCTACATTCATGCTAAATCACTTATCGACAGTAAAGCAAATGTGTTCGGAATGATTTCAGTGGAAATGATAGGTTATTTCAAAGATGAAAAAAAATCACAATCATATCCTCTCGGCATTCTTTCACTTTTTTATGGAAATAGAGGAAATTACATCACTCTTGTAAAGAAATTTGGCTCTGGAAGATTTGCAAGAAAATTTTGCAGATATTATAAATCAACAAAGACAATTCTTACAAAGCAATTTTCTGCACCAAAGTCGTTACCTGGAATTGATTATTCTGACCACTTAAATTATTGGAAACATGGATATAGTGCCTTAATGATTACTGACACATCATTTTATCGAAATCAAAATTATCATGAATCTACCGACACAATTGAAACTTTAGATTTGTTCCGAATGTCAAAGGTAATTGATGGAATATTTATGACATTGACATCTTTATAATCACTAAATTACGTGTTTTGTCCACACCAAACATTTTATTTGAGGTTTAATTTATAGAATAATTTAATCTATTTTTACAACTCATTAATTTGCAATAATTATGATATTACTTGACCAACCATATATTTCTGATTTTTTGAAAAAAACAATTCGAGAAAATAATCTTTCAGCTATTGATACCGGAAATGTGATTATTAATAACGAATTAGAATTAACAAATACTGAGGCGTTTATAAATAAATTTAGGGAAGGATTTGATTCTAAAATTTATTCTTCATCTGAAAATGCAATTGGATGGATTCTAAAGAATTTAAGTTTTAGTGATTATCCCGAAAAAATCAATTTCTTTAAAAACAAGTTTTTATTCAGAACGCAAACAAAAGAATTTTTTCCTGACTTTTATTTTCAAGAAGTTAAGTTTAATGAAATCAATTCGTTAAACGTTGAGAATATGTCGTTTCCGTTTATTATAAAGCCAAATGTCGGTTTTTTTAGCATGGGCGTTCATAAAGTTCTGAATTTGAAAGATTGGGACAGAATTAAATCAAAAATTATTTCTGAAATTAACGATATTCAAAATGTTTATCCAGAAGAGGTTTTAAGTACATCATCATTTATAATCGAGCAATGTGCTGAAGGGACAGAATACGCATTTGATGCATATTTTAACGACAAAGGCGAACCTGTAGTTTTAGGAATAATGAAACATGTCTTTGCCTCAGAAACAGATGTAAGCGATAGAGTTTATTTAACTTCAAAAAGTGTAATAAAAGAAAACCTTTCAAAATTTGATACATTTTTAAAGCAAATAGGAAGTAAAATCTCTCTTAAAAATTTCCCATTACATGCCGAGGTTCGAATTGATAAAAATGGAAAGCTTACTCCTATCGAAATTAATGCGTTACGTTTTGGAGCATGGTGTACTTCGGCTGAATTGGCAAATTATGCATTTGGAATAAACGAGTATTTGCTATTTATGAATAATCAAAAGCCCGATTGGGAAACGATTCTAAACAAGGCAGATAACAAAATTTATAGTTTAGTAATTTTTGATAATTCAACCGGTTACAAAGCAGAAGAAATAAAAAGTTTTAATTACGAAAAAGCGATGTCAAGTTTTCAAAACCCTTTGGAATTACGAAAAACCGATTATAATAAATATCCCTTATTTGGATTTTTATATGTGAAAGTTGATGAAAACCGTTATTTTGAACTTGATAATATATTGCATTCTGATTTAAAAGAATTTGTCGAACTTTATTAATTAAGACTATGAAGATTAAAGCATTACTTTGTTGTGTTATTTTATTTAATGTTTCTTGCAATCACAATACGATTAACCCTGAAAAGGAAAACAAACTAAAATTGGAGATTTCAAATATTTTAGATAATTGGCATAAAAATGCAGCAAATTTTAATCACGAAAGTTATATTTCAGCAATGAGTAATGATGGAGTATATATTGGAACCGATGCCAATGAAATTTGGACAACTTCTGAATTTAACGAATGGTCAAAGCCGTATTTTGAAAAAAAACATACTTGGAATTTTAAAAAATTAAAACGCAACATTTATCTTGACACTCAAATGCAGTTTGCATGGTTCGACGAACTCTTAGAAACCGAAATGGGAATTTGTCGAGGCTCAGGCGTTTTAAAACTTGAAGAAAATACTTGGAAAATAAAACATTACGTACTTTCTGCCACTATTCCAAACGAATTAATGAAACAAGTAATTGAACTAAAGCATCAAAAAGATTCACTAAATATTTTGTTATTAAGATCAACAGTCAAATAATTCAGACAATTTAGAATAATGACATTGGAATTATTGTGAAATTGTTTTACTTTTGGTAAATAAGATTAATACGCAATAAGAGGGGATATATACGTTTTGCAATATTTTGAAAGACATCTTATTATAACTTGTTTGCTGAAATTTAACTTTTTTACTTGGATTTTTTGTAAATTTGTAAAAAACATGTACTATGGAAAATTTAGTCATTGAAAATAAGGGGAATCAAATGATTCTCAAGCTCAATAAAAAGGGATTTGATGATAATTATTTAATTTCTCTTGTAAAGCGTTTGCAGATTGAGAGTTTAGCTCAAAAATCTAAATTTACCTCTGATATATTGACTATTGCAGAGCAGATTAATCAAGATTGGTGGAGCAATAATGGAGAAAAGTTTCTTAAAGGGATTAAGAAATGATTTCAAATTCTGTA
>MEND01000283.1:0-11384 GCA_001768975.1 Bacteroidetes bacterium GWA2_31_9
ATTAGCATATGCTATACTCCATATAACAGTTTGTGCTACTGTTGATGTATATTGATTTGCCCAGATTATTACTCCATTATTATCAAATTTTGCTAAAAAAAGATTTCTTGTGATTAATCCACCTGGATGTATTAAAGTGATTTGTGGATCTGGTGCTTCGCCTAAAGTTAAATTTGCTGTTCCAAAAAAACCGCCTAATACTAAGTTATCATCATTATCAAATGCTATTGAGTAACCAAATGATGCTACTGTTGACTGTCCAATATTCTTTGTCCATACTAAATTACCTGTTGAATTATATTTAGCCAAAAATACATCTGCAAATGCAGTTGAGGTTAAATTAACACTTGCTAAAGTTACATCTTCAAATGCACAAGTGCCGGTAAAACCTCCTGTTATATATACATTTCCACCTGCATCTAATGCGATTCCAAATGGACTTTCATGTCCTACACTTCCTGCTCGGACTGCCCACGACAATACTCCTGTTTTATCATATTTGCATAAGAAAATATCTCTAGTCCCAGCACTGTAAGTATTTAAAGTTGTTGCACCGAATGTAATATTATTAGTATAAAATCCTAAAACATATACATTATCAGATGCGTCTATAACACTTTTTCGTGATTCTAAGGCTGCACCAATATGTGAGCCTTGTTGAGCCCACTCCCAATTTTGAGACATTCCCAAAAAAGGGAGAAATATTAGAATTATTAAATATTTCATTTGAAATATTAAGAATTAGGAAATGTAGCACTAGACTCAGTACCTGATCCTGGACCACCTTGGGTTTCGTTAAAATTTAAAGTAGTCAAAGTAGGTGTTAGCCATTCTTTCTTTTCTAATCCAGTTTTTTCTTCATTAATATTTTTCATATTTTTTTGTTTTTTTAAGAAAAATAAGCAATTATTTTGTATTTATCTGAATTGCTTTTATTATTTATATTAACCCAAGCATGAGCATTTAAACTTGAATAATTATTTTTATAAACTCCAAGATATAGCATATTTTTTATGCTTCTTTTATCCAACATTTTTTTTAATACAATTGAGTTTACTAAGCATTTTGTTCTAAACGGAATAATCAATTTGGCTCGTCTTATAGCACTAATTACATCATCATAATTATAATTTGAATTTTCATCTAAACTCATTTCTTTCATATAATTTCCAATGTAATTATGATAGTATTTTAGTGGTAAAATTTTTACAAAAAAAATTGTTTTCAAAAATAAAAATAAAGCTTCTATTAACATTAGTTTTTCGTTTATAGAAATCCTAGTGAATTTAATTGTATTTACTATAACTTTTTTTAAAAGCATCAAATTAAATCAATTAAACTATTTTTATAAAAATCATTTACTATTTGTAATGTTTCTTTTTCACACAACGAATAATCAACATTATATTCGGAAAACAAAATTTTAACTATCTCTTCAATTTTTTTTGGATTTTCAAGAATACTCCAAATCTTACTTGCAGTATAATTTAAACCATAATATGAACTATTATCCAAACTCATTAACACTATTTCTCCATCTAGTGAGGAAGATACAATGTTTTTTTTTTGAACAATAATGTCATTTTGATTTATCATCACAAAAAATAAACGTTAAATGTAATGATATTTTTGCATTACTTCAAAATTTGAATTAATAATTTGTTCTGATTGTTTTTTACTTAATTCCTTTTTCCAAGCATTAGACTCTCCTTTTCTAAAAAAAGTTTCCGCTTTGATTGGTTTTTCTTTAAACCCATATTTTTTTTCTTGATTTTGTAGCTCCTTAAATGATGAGAATTCTAATGATTGTAATAATTTTTCGTTGTTTATAGGCACTTTAAGAAAGTTTAAGATTTTTTCAAAATTTTCTTTTGCATTATGAATCAAATCTTCGTATTTAATAATTAAAATAGGAAACTCTTTCTGTTCTGTCCAACTGATTACATGACCAGACCATGAATTTAAAATTTGTCGAATTTGATTATCCATTTTATTTATGCTAGTTGAAAAAACTGAGTTTGGATTACAAATAAAATCACATGATTTTTGGAAAGTTATTTTTGAATGAAATGCAAAAGAAACTGCAATATCTAAAGGATTACGTATTATATAAACAGCTCCAAATGTATGTTTTGAAGGAACAATCAATTTATCATCATGTGTTTTATACAGAGAGTCATGTATTTTAAATAATTGCAAATTTTTAAGATTTTTTGCAATTTGTATATATACTTCATTTCTAATTTTATCTATTTCTTCTGGTTTTAAGTCTGAAGAAAAAATTGGAGAATATTCATCAAATGTAACTCTATTACTAAATATTGGGGACTTCTCAAGAGAATTAATGTCAACAGGATTATTTGAATTGCTTAAATAATTTGATAAAAATATTCGCACCCATGTATTACCCGATTTTGGATAAGAAGCTAACCATACAATATTTTTATTATTCCTCAATTTTGAAATTCGATTTAAATTAAACTCAAGACAAATGGTTATTTACAATACTCATAATCTTTTCAATATCAAAAGGAGATTTTGGTCTAACGATTTCAAATATGCGAGTATTTTGAGCTATCACAGTTAATTGTTTAAAGAAAGCGACTTTGTTAAGCTCTCCTGAAATAAACTTCAATCTATAAGTATTGTTTTTCAAATAATTAAACTTTTCTACTCCTTTTATTTCAACAAAATTAAGTTCAGATAAATTATGCGATTTTAAAATAAAAATATGAGACAATTTATACGATTTTTTTTCGAAATTCTTATTTGAATTCAGACGTTTTTTTTCGACTCCTTCCCTAACATTCACAAAAGTTTCCTTTTCAAGACTAAGTTTTTCAATAGAATCGTCCCAAAGCTTAATTGAAGGAAAAGAATGAACTACAAATGGCTTATTTTCAATAATATTAATTGCTGCTATATCATCAGTTATAATTTTAAAACCTTTTTGAGAAAAAGCTGTTGCAAGTGTAGATTTACCAGAACCAGGGATTCCAGAAAATAATATTGCATTATTTTCAATATTTATTGCACTACCATGAATTGGAAAAAGTTTCCTCTGATTTAATAAAACACCAATAACTGTTGAAAGCAAAAATGTTTTTATACTATTTAGTGATTTATTATTTTCAGGATTAATAATGATTTTATTTCCATTAGTAACATAAAAATTTCCTATTTCATTCAGCTTTAATAAAAATTTATTTTCAGTAAATTGAGTATAAACCCCTCTTTCTATATTTCCTTTTATAAATTTTGGTGTCTTATCAAATATTACAGTTATATCTGGTTTTGATTTTTTCCCTTTATAAATTTCGAATTCAGCAATATTAATTTCCGATTTCCAAATTAAATCAAAAGCACAATAATACTGATATGTTTTACCTTGGGACATTTTTTTTTTGCAAATATAATGTTTATAATTGAATTTAAATTAAAGCTAATTTATGATAGCAGGGTGTTTTGGTGATGCTGATTATAATTTTAATGATTCAAATCTGTTGAAAGAATTTTCAATTGACAATTTTAATTATTTTCAATCACAAAAAACTCAAGTATTTTGTTCAAATACTAGCAATAATAATTATTTAGTTTTAGTTTTTGGAGAAATATATCGTTTTAAAGATTTAAAAATTTCTAATAATTCAGATTTTTTAAAACTTTTCATCCAAGATATTGATAATACAAATATCTCCTCTTTACTTAAAAAAATTAATGGTGAATTTATAATTATTATTTATAATAAGTTATCTTCTGATTTGATTATTGCACGCGATCAGCTTGGCTTTATTCCTTTATACTACACTTTTAAAAATAGCAATTTATTATTTAGTAGTCATTTAAAAGTTCTTTATAAAGAGAGTTCATCCGAAATTAAATTAAATGAAAAGTGGTTTTTCAATGGATTATCTGATAGAAATTTAAAAAATATTGGAACCACAGCTTTCTCTAATATTAATATTTTACCAAATGCACACTACTTATATTTTTCTAACAAAAAAATCACAATACATAAATATTGGAATTTAGATATAGATAATATACATACTCAATCAAAAGTAAAATCATATCATCAATCGTTTAAAGAGTTTCTTACAAATTCAATTTTGGGAAGAATTGAAAACAAATCTAATATTGCATGTGAATTAAGTGGCGGCATTGATTCATCAACAATTGCATGCACAGTTGCAGATAATTCTAAAAAAAATAATCAAGACTTATTTGCATTTTCTCATGTACTTGAAAACTCTGCCAAAGACAAAATATTCCCTTATAATGATGAACAAGATTTTAGCAATTTAGTTATTGAAAAATATCCAAATATTAAACATATCAAATTATCCAAAACAAATCAAGGCATTTTAAGTATTTTAAGAATCACAATTAAAAAATTAGGTTATGCACCTTATAATATTTATAATTACTACACATCTGAACTTTTAGATATTTGTGAAAATCAAAACATTAACACAGTGTTATCTGGTCATGGAGGCGATCAGGTAGTCAGCAATCAGGGATTAGCTTATCTAAAGGAATTAATTTATAAGTTTAAATATTCAAAAATATACCCTTTTATACTCCAAACACAACAATATTATGGAATTTCAAAATTCAAATTATTAATTTCAATATTTTCACAAGTTTATTTATCTGGATTGAAAAATCTTTTAAAAAAAAATAAATTTGCAACTTCTAAACTGTTAAGCAAACACATTGTAAAAAATAATATTAAATGCCATAAAGAAAGCAGTATTTCTAAAAGAAATATAAATACGATGAATAAAGGCTTACATCAAATGCTTTATTATCATAGCAATATGCATAGAATTGAAGTTTCAAATGAAATTTCATTACTGAATGGTATTTTATACAAATATCCATTATTAGATGTCGAATTATTAAAATATTATTTTTCTATACCGTCAGAGATTAAAGCAAATCCACACCAAACAAGGCATTTTATTAGGGAAGCCACAAAAACTTTATTACCTGAACAAATTAGAACAAGAAATGATAAAACAGGCAGTACTATCCCATCAATTCAATACTCGTATCTATTAGATTATGATGAAATTACGGAATTTATTTTATATTGTAACAGTAATTTAAAAAATCAATTTATTGATTGTAATAAAATGCTAGAATGGCACAAGGTATTAAAAAATAGAACAAATAACAGCGGGGAAATAAGAATGACAACATTTTTGAAAGCCTTGAGCAATTTAATATTTATAGATTTATTTGAACGTGGACAATTATAATATGACTTTCTATAGTTTTCCAATTGGAAAATTAATTGATTCTATTAAAACAAATCAACCAATACTGCTTACCAATGAATTAATTAAATTATTAAAAAACCATAGATTATTACCTTATTTTCTTCAGAACAATTTATGTGAAAAAACCGAAAATATGAAGCTGTTTTTTCAGGAAAATAGTAAAAAAAACTTCAAGTTTTTCAATAAAATACTTGAATTGAATGAAGCCTTTTATAAAAAAAATATCAACTTTAATATACTTAAAGGAGTTGTATTATCAAAACAAATATACAATGACATTGGCAGTCGGGAATGTAGAGACATTGATTTATTAATCGAAGAAAAAAACACAAATGTTGTACATGATATTTTATTAAAGCAGAACTTTCATCTTAGAGAATCTAATAAATTACAAAATAAAACTTACCAAAAATATTTCCATCATGTTTCATACTTGAATAGTAATGAAAAAATAATGATTGAACTTCATTGGCGACCTTTTTCAATAGAAAGTTTTTTTCCAGAAAACGATTTTTCAAAAATTAGTAAGAAAGTCATCGTTAGCAATCAAGAAATATCTGTGTTAAATAATGAATATAATTTAATTTATTTGTGCATTCATGGTTCATTACACATGTTTAGTGAGTTAATTTGGATTTTGGATATTGCTAAATTCATTAAAACACAAGAGATTGACTGGAATAAAATTCAACAGATTTCAAAGCTATGGAGAATTGAAAGACCTATCAGTATGAGTATTTTTTTAGCCTCATTTCTTTGCAATGCTACAATACCGAATGAATATAAGAATCCTGACAAAAAAACCAAAAAACTTATTAATCTTGTTCTCAGGCAATTGCCAAATGAAAAAAGAAATTTAGCTTATCGAATAAAAAAGCTAATCTATTTTATAAATTTGAAAGATGGATTTATATATAAATGGAATAATATAAAATACAGATTTTTCAGAGCATTAATACAATAGAAAGAGTAAAAAAAACAAAATAAAAAATTTAGACAAGATTACAGGATTAACATAATAACGCCTGTAAATCATGTTAATCATGTCGAAATAATAATAATCAAGTGAAAATAGCAATTCTTGGTACACGCGGTATTCCTAATAATTATGGTGGATTTGAAGAATTTGCAGAAAATCTTGCATTACAATTAGTTCTCAGAAATCATAACGTAACGGTTTATTGTCCAGAATCTCATCCATATAACTCAACAACATTTAATAAAATAAACCTAATTAAAATAAATTCACTTGAATGGCTTGGTGTATTTTCACAACTTATTTACGATTATAAATGTATGTCAGATGCAACAAAAAAGAATTTTGATGTTGTACTAATGTGTGGGTATTCATCTTCGCCATTTTATTATTTATTTAAAAATAAATTTAAACTACTGACTACAAATCTTGATGGAATTGAATGGAAACGAAGCAAATGGAATTTTCTTATTAAAAAATACCTACAAATTGCAGAAAAAATTGCTGTAAAAAAATCGCATATTTCGGTAGCCGACAATATTGAAATCCAAAAATATTTTGAAAAAAAATATAAAATCAAACCATCGTATATTCCCTATGGTGCTGCAATTTTCACAAATCCTAACAAAGCAGTTATCAATAAGTTGAATCTAGAATCAAATAACTACTTTTTAATAATTTCTCGTTTAGAACCAGAAAATAGTATTAAGGAGATTTTAGAATCTTATATTAAATCAAAAAGCAAAAAAAAGCTTGTAATTATTTCCAATTTCAATGCAAACTATTTTGGAAAAAAAATTCATTCAGAATATAAACACAACTCACAAATTATTTTCACAAGCGACATTTATGATAAAACAATTTTAAATAATTTACGATACTTTTCTTATGCATACATTCACGGGCACACAGTTGGAGGGACAAATCCATCACTTTTAGAAGCAATGGCATGTAATTGCAAAATTATTGCTCACAATAATAATTACAACAAAGCGATACTGGGTGATGATGCTTTATATTTCGACAACTTAAGCCAACTCTCTCAATTATTTATTTCTGACGATTTAAAAAAAATTAACACTTTTAATAACATTAATAAGATTAATGAATTATATAATTGGAAGCAGATTTGCGATGAATATGAAATTCTTTTAAAAAACTAATAAATCAAAAACATCAGAAATAATCATGAAAAGTTGTAAACTTGCATTCTATAATTTTAATTCTGTAAATGAGAAAATTTATCATATTAATAATTTTTAGTTACTCTATCAAAACTGCTTTTGCTCAAGACAAATGGACTCTCGAAAAATGCGTAAACTACGCCATCGAAAATAATATTCAACTTAAACAAGCCGATTTGAATGTTAGAGTTTCAAAAGGAGTTTTCACTCAATCGAAAATGCAGATACTTCCAAATTTGAATGCAAATGCTAATCAGCAATATTCATTTGGTCGTTCGATAGACCCTTATACTTACGAATTTTCGGATAATAATATTAAATCTAATAATTTTTCAATTAGCTCATCTATAAACCTTTTCAATGGCTTACAGACAATTAATACTATCAGACAAAACAATATAAATTTACTATCTGGAATACAAGATGTTGAGAAGTTAAAAAATGATATTGCCCTAAATATTGCTGCTGCATTTTTACAAATTCTTTATAACGAAGATATTTATGATGTTGCTATTTTACAAAAAGATATAACAACTCAACAAGTTACAAGAACTGAAAAACTTGTAGAAGCAGGAAGCCTTGCTAAAGGAAATTTGTTAGAAGCAGAAGCTCAACTTGCAACAGAAGAACTGAAGGTAATTAATGCCGAAAATCAGTTAAATATGTCGTATTTGAATCTTAAACAAATACTTGACCTAGATACTGTTGAAAATTTTAAAATTGATAAACCTCAAATTTCAAATCCTGAAGAAAAAGTTTATTTGCCAAGTGTAAATCAAGTTTATTCAGAAGCTATTACAAATCTACCACAAATCAAAAGTGCCGAATTTAAAGTAAGAAGCTCCGAAATTGGATTATCAATCGCACGAGGCAAAATAAGTCCAAGATTAACTATGACAGGCTCTTATGGAACTGGTTATTCATCTTCAAGAATGCTAGGAAAATATGTTCCAACAACAGTTGAGATAGGAAAAACAGCTAGTGGTGAATCTGTTTTTAGTACATATTCTGAATATTTTCCAGAGGACTATCCATTTAACGACCAAATAAAAGATAATGCCAGTACAAGTCTGTCATTTGGATTATCTATTCCAATTTTTAATAATTGGTATGTAAACTCAGGAATTTCAAATGCAAAAATTTCTTTACTTAATTCCGAGTACAATCTTGAACTTGCACGCAAACAGCTTTTTAAAGAAATCCAACAAGCTCATGCTGATGCAAATGCTGCTTTAAATAAATTTTTTGCATCAAAAAAAGCTAAAATAAGCATAGAAGAATCTTTTAATTATACTCAACAAAAATTTGATGTTGGTTTAGTAAGTAATCTCGATTATAATATCGCAAAAAATAATCTTGCAAAAGCTAAATCAGATATGCTACAAGCAAAATATGATTTTATTTTTAAAACTAAAATACTTGATTTTTACAGAGGAAATCAGATTAAGTTATAAAGAGGTTTGACGTTTGAAGTTTAAGGTTGCCAACCGAGTCATCATTGCGAGGTACGAAGCAATCTATTTGAGGTCTGAGGTTGAAAAGTTTATAAGTTGAAAAGTTTATAATAAATTGTTAATTTAGTGCAACTTAGTGCCTTTGGGTCTTCGTGGCAAAATAATAAGTCAAAATGAAAAAATACAAAAAATACATCTACATAACAGCAATATTACTTATGATATTAGCATTTGTAGGTAAACGAGCAGGGTGGTTTGGCAAAGATACAATTCACAAAGTTTCAGTTGAACAAGTTACATTCAGAAATATAACGGAGTTAATTACAGCAAATGGAAAAATTCAGCCCGAAACTGAAGTTAAAATAAGTGCCGATGTTTCTGGTGAAATAGTTGAAATGAATTTTAAAGAAGGCGACGAAGTTAAAAAAGGTGATTTATTATTGAAGATAAAGCCAGATATTTATATTTCAGCACTTGAAAGAATGGAAGCTTCTGTAAATTCTGCAAAAGCAAATCTTGCTAACTCTAAAGCTCGTCAAGCTCAGGTAGAAGCTCAGTTTATTCAAGCTGAACAAGCATTTAACAGAAGCAAACAATTATATGAAAAAAACGCAATTTCAACCAGCGAATACGAAACAGCAAAATCATCTTACGATGTTGCAAAAGCCGAAGTTGAAGCTTCAAAACAAACTGTAGTTGCCGCTGATTTTACAGTAGTCAGCTCAGAAGCCTCGCTTAAAGAAGCAAACGAAAATTTACAAAAAACAGCCATATATGCTCCAATTGGAGGAACAATATCAAAATTAAATGTCGAATTAGGCGAACGTGTTGTTGGAACAATGCAAATGACTGGTACAGAAATTTTAAGAATTGCCAACCTCAACGTTATGGAAGTTATGGTTGAAGTTAACGAAAACGATATTGTTCATGTTAGCCTTGGTGATACTGCAATTATTGAAGTTGATGCATATTTGAATCAAAAATTTAAAGGTTCAGTGACCGAAGTTGCAAATTCAGCAAGCACAAATGGAATTGTTGCTACCGACCAAATTACAAGTTTTGTTGTCAAAATCAGAATTCTGCCTGAATCTTATAAACATTTAATACTTCAAGAAAAGAATAAAGCTCAAATCCAAAAGGTAAAAGATGAAGATAGCTTAGAACAACAAACGACAAACGACAAACAAATCTTTTATCCTTTCCGTCCGGGAATGTCAGCAACTGTAGATATTCAAACAGAAACTCACAAAAACGTATTAGCTGTGCCAATTCAAGCTGTAACCACTCGTGTAGATACACTTAAAACTTCTGTTGAATTAGTTGGCGAAAAAGCTAATAACACAAACGACGACGAGATTAAAGAATTAGTTTTTGTTTATCAAAATGATAGCGTTTATCAACGTCAAATCAAAACGAGTATTCAGGACAATAATTATATTGAAATACTTACTGGACTTAAAGATGGTGAATCTGTTGTTACAGCACCATACAGCTTGATTTCTAAAAAACTTAAAGACAAAATGAAAGTTCTGAAAGTTGAAAAAGACAAGCTGTTTGAGGAAAAAGAATAACAAAAATTGTTAATTTGTTAATCTGTTGATGTGCAATATTGTTTATTTTTATACTGTTTTCATTCAAGTTTATTTTGTAAATTGTGGAAATTAAAAATTTTGAGTTATGAAAACAAAAATCTTTTTAAAAATCGCAATTATTAGCTTATTTACTTCTTTAAACGTTAATTCGAAAGCTCAAACCTATCACTCTTTAGTTGAAGAAAACAAATATTGGGATGTATTGAGTGCTACTAGCTACGGAAATATAACTCCTTGCGGACTTGAAGGTGGTGCAAGATTTTTTATGCAAGGAGATACCATTATTAATGGGAAAACTTATAAAAAAATTTATGCACAAGGCTTCATCGGAGAACCAAGTGCATATCCTTATTTCTGCACACCATATTTAGTGGATACAAATTCAAGTTTTATTAATAAATTTATACGAGAAGACACCTCAACTCAAAAAGTTTATTTATATGATGAGTATTTAAATAATTATTACCCCGAATGTGCAATTGATGGTGAAAGAGTATTATATGATTTTAATGTGCAAGCTGGTGATACTTTAAAATGTTATGTTGCAACTATGGGTGATTGTAATTTTTCCTCAATAGTTGACTCTGTTAAATATGAATATGGTACTAAAATAGTATATTTTACTGGTGATGGGTTTATTCATAATTATGCAATGTTTGAAGGAATTGGTGGTAGTAATATGGGAGGTGGTTTATTTCAATCAATTTTACAACCTGAATACGGCGGATTTTGGTTAGATTGTGCATTTATTGAAGATTCATTATATGTAGGTGGTTGTGCAGACTATATTACTAATAATTCACAAACTTATTATCCTCTTGTTGTAAGCAATAAAGTTTGGAGTGTTGGGGAAGTTACTGGTGTTTGGGGACCATATCTTGAACATGGTTCAT
>MEND01000283.1:11394-24340 GCA_001768975.1 Bacteroidetes bacterium GWA2_31_9
AGTTTACTTTAAATCATCTGTTAACGAACAAGAACGTTTATTGTATGATTTTAGCTTAAATGTTAATGACACATTAAATTACATTATTGGCGATTCATTATGGTCAGATACATGTAAACTTTTTCTAAATAATATTGATTCTTTATTTGTTGGTAATAAATATATAAAACAATATCATTTTATTCCTATTAATGCTCTTTCTGAAGATACTTGGATTGAAGGAGTAGGCAGTTTAAAAGGAATATTATACCCTGAGCAATGTTTAACCGGCTTGTACTCAGAATTACTTTGCTTTAGTGAAAATGATACTTTAAAATACATAAATACAACATATAATACTTGCTATATTGACCCTGTGGGCATAAATAAAAAAAATAATTACGATATTAAATTATTAAATTATAATAATTCAATTGAGATACAATTATTCGAATATAAAGAATCCTATTTATTCAAAATGTATGGTGTATTGGGTAATGTTGTAATCTCAATATCATCAAATCAATCACAAAAAATATTGCTTGATAATTACAATATTAAGCAAGGACTTTATTTATACACATTATCAACCAATGAAAATATTATTAAAAGAAATAAACTAATTTATATAAAATAAAGACTATGAAAAAACTATTTTTTGCTTCCCAAGATTCTGTTAATCTTGTTAATCCTGTCAAAAAAATCCTAATTCGTAAATCCTAAATAAAAAAATGTCATTAATACTTTGCATAGAAACCGCAACCAGCGTTTGTTCTGTCTCACTTTCCAAAGGAGGAGAAGTAATCGCTCTTCGTGAAATAAATGAAGAAAAAGCCCATGCTTCACAAATAACAGTTTTTGTTTCCGAAGTTCTTGAAAAAAGTGGATTTTCAATTAAAAATCTTGATGCAGTTGCTGTAAGTAAAGGTCCTGGTTCTTATACCGGATTAAGAATTGGAGTTTCTGCTTCAAAAGGAATTTGCTATGGGTTGGAAATTCCACTAATTTCAGTCGATACGCTTTATTCTATGGCATTGGGTTTTTTAGAATTTCATAACGATTTTATTCAAAATCTATATTCTGAAAACATTTTACTTTGCCCAATGATTGATGCAATGCGAATGGAAGTTTATAATCAATTAGTCGATTTAAAACAGCAAACAATCCGAAAAACTCAAGCAGAAATTATTGACGAAAATTCGTTTTCTGAATATTTTAAAACTCATAAAGTAATATTCTTTGGGAGTGGTGCCGATAAATGCAAGGATATAATTACTAACAAAAATGCATATTTTTTTCCATCATTTTTGAATTCAGCAAAATTTTTATCAAAATTTGCTTTTCAAAAATTTCAATCTCAGCAATTTGAAAATACTGCTTATTTCGAGCCATTTTATTTAAAAGATTTTGTCGCAAAAGTTAAGCAGAATAAAGAATAGTGCTGATTTTCATTCGTCAAGTTTTACCAATCATTGTTTCCTTATAAATTACTAAATTTCTGCAACTTAACAAAAGTCAAAATCATCTAAATTTATATTTTTGTTGTAATAATTAAAAAAATAAATTAAGTTTGTATCAAACAAAATAATATGTCGAAAAATAATATACCAGAAAATAATTCAATAAACCTTATTGGTGCAGGGACTTCAATCACTGGAGATATTGAATCGAACGGCGACATCAGAATTGATGGAAATCTTAAAGGTAGCCTTAATACAAAAGGCAAAGTTGTAATTGGCGAAACTGGAAATATAAATGGCGAAGTAAATTGCAAAAATGCTGACGTTTCGGGCAAAATTGAAGGTAAAATTATTGTTTCAGAACTTTTATCTTTAAAACTTACTGCTAAAATTTTTGGCGATATAATTTCTAACAAACTTGCAATTGAGCCAGGTGCTGTATTTACTGGAACTTGCAACATGACCAAAGCTCCTTTGTTAAACGGCGAACACAAAAACTTTAAACAACCAGAGTACGAAAAAGCCACTAGATAATTACGCAAAGTATTCATCTATTGCATTTCAAATGCTTGCAATAATTGGACTTGGAGTATTTGGTGGACTGAAACTCGATCAATATCTAAACATAAAAATTCCTGTTTTTACAATAGTCTTTTCACTCCTTTCGGTTTCACTTGCAATATATATTTCAATAAAAGACTTTCTTAAAAAAAAATAAATGTACTTTTTTAAATTCTTAATAAACAGTCTTTTTTTAACACTTATAATTGTTTTTGTTTCGATAATTATTTTCTATTTCCTACCTCAGCTTTACTTTTTCAATTTTTCAACAATAGTTTTGTATGTATTAATTTCGTCTTTATTTTCTCACTATTTTGTTATGAAAGCTTTCGAGACACCAAAAGCATTTCTTAGAAGATATATGCTTTCGTTTACAATAAAGCTTTTAGCTTCGTTAGCCTTTATTTTGATTATATTTTTTATAGACAAACCAAATGCCCTAAAGGCTGGATTATCATTTATTTTCATTTATTTAATTTTCCTGATTTTTGAGACAATAAATTTTTTGAAATATAAAAACACAAATAAGTAATTTAAGGTTTTTTGTAACAGATATTTTTTTAATTTTGTTCGTTGAATAACATAATATTAAAATGACAAAATATTTATTAATTCTACTCGCAATATTTTACTTAACAACTAAAATATCTATTGCACAAGAATCTGAACATGAGGAAAATAATCAGATAGAAACTACAGAAGTTCACGAAGCTTCAAATGAAGAATCATCTGAAAATCATGAAGAAGGTGGGCACGAAAAATTTACTCCTGGAACATTTATTCTTAACCACATTGGCGATTCTTACGAATGGCATATAATGGAAATTGGTGAAACAGCTGTTTCTATTCCTCTTCCAATAATTGTTTACAGCAAAACTTCAGGCTTAAACATTTTTATGTCAAGCAATTTTCATCACGGACACGAAGCTTATAAAGGATTTCACATTTCTACTTCAGCAGAAAATAAAGGAAAAGTTGTTGAAGTTGCCGAAGATGGAACAGAAATTAAACCATTGGACTTGTCAATCACTAAAAACGTAATGTCTTTGTTTATCAGTATAATAATTATCTGTTGGATTTTTATTTCTGTTGCAAAAGCTTACACACGAAGAGAAGGAAAAGCTCCAAAAGGATTACAAAATGTATTTGAAGTTTTAATACTTTTCATCCGTGACGATATTGCAAAAGCATCAATAGGCAAAAAGAAATACGAAAAGTATATGCCATATTTACTTACAATATTCTTTTTCATCTTCTTAAACAATTTATTGGGTTTAGTTCCTATTTTTCCCGGTGGAGCAAATCTAACAGGAAATATAGCAGTTACAATGGTTTTGGCTGTATTCACTTTCCTTATTACAACTTTTAGCGGAAATAAAGCATATTGGATACACATTATTAATGCTCCTGGAGTTCCTTGGTGGTTAAAAATTCCAATTCCATTAATGCCTATAGTTGAGCTTATTGGTGTGTTTACAAAACCTTTCGTTTTAATGGTGCGGCTCTTTGCAAATATTACTGCAGGACACATTATTGCTTTAGGATTTTTTAGTTTGATTTTTATTTTTGGAAATATAAACATTGGAGCAGGATATGGTATTTCTGTTCTTTCAGTAGCATTTACAATATTTATGACTTTACTTGAGTTACTGGTTGCATTTATTCAGGCTTATGTATTTACATTATTATCAGCATTGTATTTTGGAATGGCTACAGAAGAACATGAGCATCACGAACATGCCGAAGTACAAAAACATTAATTTTCACTAACCAAATATATATTTTATGTTAACATTAAGCGTAATTTTACAAGCAGTTGCAAACGTAGCAATTGCAAAAATGGGAGCAGGTATCGGAGCTGGTATCGCAGTTGTTGGAGCTGGTATTGGTATTGGTCAGATTGGTGGTAAAGCAATGGAAGCTATTGCTCGTCAACCTGAATCAGTAGGCGATATTCGTTCTAATATGATTGTTGCTGCGGCTCTTATCGAAGGAGTTGCTTTCTTTGCAATCGTTGTTTGTTTATTAATTCTTTTCATCTAAGAATAAGAATTAATTAAAAAATTTAACCCTTCACATTTGGCGGTTGGCTAAAATGTTGAAGGGTTTTTTATTTGTATATAACCCTGAGTAACAATGAAAATCATTTTCAAAAATTCCAATAATGATAAATCAAAGCCGAAAAAATAATAACAATAACAATTGTTGTAACAACTGATTTTATCACAGAAATTCTGGTTTCTCTTATAATTTTGGTTCTTATCTTATTTCTAAGTTCGCTTAATTCAGCAGACGATAATAAGCTATTATCCACTAAATTATAATGTTTATATACATTTTTCAGATAAACATCTTTTAAATCTTTGTATTTATTTCTCCTCCCCTTTACTAAAGCAGCATTATTCCTGACTCTAATAATCATGTCTAGTATTGTTCCGGCTGAGCTCATTAATAAAAAAATATTTTTTAATATCTAGGTGTTAAATTTAGCTCTTTAAATATAAATACACAAACAGAATACATTATTTCCTATAAATCACATATTTAACAAAAACATAATCTGCAAAAGTTAACTGTGGTTAATAGATGTTAAGAAATGTTATTTTTTTAATTATTAATTATTTATGACTTAAATTTGTATCAATGTCGCAAAAAATAATAAATATTCTGGTTATTGCCTCTATTGCTGTTGTAACAGGACTAATAATTGTTCAAATATATTGGATTCAGAATGCACTAGAGCTTAAAGAGTCGCAATTTGATGAAAACATTAAAAGAACAATGGCAAGAGTTGTACATCGACTTGAGAAAATTGAAGCTCTGAATTATATTAATGGTCAATGGAAAAACTTTACAAAAGTAAATCCACATATTTCTCCTTCAGGATTCCGACAATCAATCCAAATTTCTAATAATCCCGATGGTTTTAGTGTAAAGCTATATAACAATATAGGTCCAAATAATAAATCAAATAAAGCTAACTGTAATAATAAAATTTGTCTTGATTACGAAAATGGAGGAAGTTGTTGGGATACAGTTGTTCACGTTGATAGCGTTTATGATATTATTTCTAAAAAAACCAATTTAATTGAAGATGTAATTAACGAAATGGTTTATGTAAATGTAAATGTTGACATCAAAAATCGCTTAAGTTTGCCATTGCTCGACTCAATTCTAAAAATTGAACTAAGTAATGCTGGAATTGATGCAAATTATGAATATGCTGTTTTCGACATTTTTAATTATCCAGTACTTGGCAAATTCAATGATATTTTACCTATTTTCAAATCCAAATATTTTGCGAAATTATATCCTAATGATTTCATGTTTAAGCCTTATTTTATAAAGATGTTCTTTCCCAATCAAAAATCTTATCTTTTTAAACAGGCAGGATTTGTTCTGGCTTTATCTGCAACATTAATCCTACTTGTAATATTCGTATTTTTTTATTCCATAAGAATTATCATAAAGCAAAAACAACTTTCTGAAATAAAAACAGATTTTGTTAACAATATGACACATGAACTTAAAACACCAATTTCGACTATTGCAATAGCATGTGAAGCTCTTGGCGACCCACAAGTGTCAAGCAATGAAGATACAAACAAAACCTTCCTTAAAGTAATAAGAGACGAAAATAAAAGACTTGGAAGCATGGTAGAAACAATTTTACATAATGCTGTATATGAGAAGTCTAAATTCAAATTAAAACCCGAACTTTCTGATTTACATTCTGTAATTGAAGAATCAATTGGAAACTTTGAAATGCAAGTAATTCAAAAAGGCGGAACAATTACTAAAGAATTAACTGCCGAAAGCACAATGTTAATGATAGATAGATTTCATCTAGGAAATGTATTCTTAAATATGCTTGATAATGCTAATAAATATTCTCCTGAAATTCCCGAAATTAGTGTAAAAACCTATAACGACAACGACGGAATTTACATTAGCTTTATTGACAAAGGAATTGGAATTAGTAAGGAGAATCAAAATAAGATTTTCGATAAGTTTTACAGAGTTCCAACTGGCAATGTTCACGACGTAAAAGGCTTTGGTCTAGGCTTATCGTATAGTTTTAATATTATTGCTAAACACAATGGCAAAATAGATGTTAAAAGCGAAAAAGACCATGGAAGTGAGTTTACAATTTTTTTACCATATAAAACAGAATTTGTAGAAAATTATGAAAAAAGTTAAAATACTAATCGCCGAAGACGACCCAAATATGGGTATGGTCTTAAAAGAGTTTTTAAAAGCCAAAGGTTTTGATATAACTCATGCCGTAAATGGGAAAGATGCTCTCGACAAATTTAATGCAGAGCCATTTGATTTTTGTATGCTAGACGTAATGATGCCCATAAAAGATGGCTTCACATTGGCTCAGGAAATTCGTAAAATGGATAGCAATATTCCAATTATTTTCCTGACAGCCAAATCGATGAAAGAAGATACAATCAAAGGTTTAAAAATCGGAGCTGATGATTATATCACTAAACCATTTAACATGGAAGAACTGATTTTAAGAATCAATGCTATTCTTCGCAGAACACAAGAAAAGGCTGAAATTCAGGATAAAAACAACATTAAGGTTGGAAACTATCTGTTTAATTATAATCAGCAAATTCTTAGCATTAATGGCACAGAAATGAAGCTTACATCTAAAGAAACTGAACTTCTTTACATTTTAGCTATTAATACTTTTAAAACTGTTGAACGTTCAACTATTCTTAATAAAATTTGGGGCGACGACAATTATTTCAACGGTAGAAGTATGGACGTTTACATTGCAAAACTTCGTAAATACCTAAAAGAAGACCCAAAAGTTGAAATTATGAATGTTCACAGTATGGGATATAAATTGCTGATTAACGAATAAAAAAATCTCAATTAATCAGTCAGTGTAAATTGCTAAAATACAGATATATGCCACAGATTCACAGATTAAAAATATTCAATTATTTAGAATTTTCTCAGATAAAAACAACCAAAGGTTGTTTTAGGTCTGTGAATCTGTGGCAATTATGTTTTAAAACAGAAACTTATTAGTTACAAAATTTCAATAATCTTTTTTTCAAGCCTAGCATATAAAAGAGTTAGGCTTTTTTTATTTTATACTCCCAACAATTTCTTTAAATATTTTGCTTTTAAAAATTCAGATTATATTTACAAAAGTTATTAATCTTGAAACCCAATTTATGAAAATTCAATTCTTATTAATCGTAAGTATATTTTTTTTACTACAATCTTGTGACTTTAAATCGTCTGTAAATAAAGACCTTATCTCTGGTGTAAGTACTAAGGGAAGTGGTCTTTCTTGTGAAAATGTTAGCTTAACTATTGGAACGAAAAAAATTGAACAAAGCACATTTGTTTATGGAGAAGAATTTTATTTAAATTTCACTAATATTGAAGGCTTTACAAAAGAAAATGGATTTGTATTTCCTGGAATGAATTTGTTAATTCTTAGTCAAAATGGCGATACAATTATGGATAAAAAAGATATGTATGCCGATTATACAGATGGAGTTGACATTTCTCCTTTATTGCTAAATTGCAATATTTTAGTTGCAAACCCAATGCTTGCAAATAAAAGCTACACTTTGTTTGTAAATATTTGGGATAAAAAAGGCAAAGGAACTTTTGATGCAATATTCAAGTTTGATGTTATTGACAACAAGGCAATTAAAGTTGAAAGTAATAATGTTAAATATAACAGTATTTATATGTTTTCAAAAGACAGAAAAGCTGCTGTTACAGGAAATAAAATCAAACTAAACGAAACTATCTATTTACTATTTGAAGGATTAACTGGCATAACAAATATTGAAGGCAAAGCAATATTTGGAATTAAAATGATTATTAAAGATGCTGATGGAAGAATTATTCTTGATGAAAAAGACCTGATGGCTGATTCAAGTATGAATATAGCTGAACTAAACGAACAGTTTGCTCCAAACTTTATAATCAGCAATCCTGATATTAAGAGTCCTATAAATTGTGAAATTTTTATTTGGGATAAGAATAGCAATAATAACCTTAAAGTAAGTATGGATTTAATAGTTGAATAAATTCTAATAAATAAAAAGAAAAAAGGCGGTCAATTGACCGCCTTTTGAATTTATATAGAATTGTATGAAAAAACTCTAATTAACTACATTTTGAAGTTCCACAGCTTTTGCAAATTAAGCAACCTTCTTGATAAACCAAAGAGTCCGAACCACAATTAACACATTGTTGTCCTTTTGCTGCTTTTGTTCCATCGGGTATATATTTACGTAAAGCACGTTCTACACCGTTTTTCCAAGTATTAATGCTTTCAGTATCAAGCTGTAATGATGAAATCAATGTAACAACATGTTGCAATGGCATTCCGTGACGCAATACTCCAGAGATTAATTTTGCATAATTCCAGAATTCTTTATCGAACATTCTTGAAAGTCCTTCAAATGTAGTACGATAACCGTATTTGTCAATATATTGAAAATCGTATCTTGAATTATCGTCGTGGCTTTTGCTTTTAATAATTACTCCTTTTTTGATAGATTTTGGAATATTTAAAGCATCATCCTCAACCATACCTGTAAATATTTCATAAGGTTCACCATCTAATAAACCCACAAAAGCTACCCAACTTTCTTTATTATTTTGGAATCTTACAACGTCGGCATCTAATTTATCGGGACGTTTTTTTGGATCGTTTGTAGTTGTTGTCTCTTCTTTTTTATTATTTGAAATAAGTACACCTGAACGTGAACCATCTCTGTAAACTGTTACTCCTTTACAACCACTTTTCCAAGCAGTTTCGTAAACCTGAGAAACTAATTCTTCGTTTACATTTTCGGGAAGATTTACTGTAACACTAATTGAGTGGTCAACCCATTTTTGAATTTGTCCTTGCATTTTTACTTTGCTTAACCAATCAACATCATTAGAAGTTGCTTTATAATATGGTGATAATTCAATTAAATTATTAATCATTTTTTCATCATAAGTAAGAACTTTCGCTGGATCATGTCCATTAATTTCCAACATGCTTAAAAACTTATGATGCAATACATTAAATTCTTCCCAAGCATCACCCATTTCATCAACAAATGAAATATTAACATCAGAATCGTTAGGATTAACTTTACGACGACGTTTGTAATAAGGCATAAAAACTGGTTCAATTCCAGATGTAGTTTGTGTCATAAGACTTGTTGTGCCTGTTGGTGCAATAGTAAGAAGTGCAATATTTCTTCTGCCATATTTTACCATATCGCGATAAAGTTGTTCATCGGCTTCTTTAATTCTATTAATTAAAGGATTCTTTTTTTCTTTATGTGAGTCGTAAATTGCAAATGCACCTCTGTCTTTTGCTAAGTAAACCGACGAACGATAAGCCTCAATAGCTAGTGTTTTATGAACTTCTACAGAAAAGTCAATAGCATTATCGCTACCATATCTTAATCCAAGAGCTGCAAGCATATCACCTTCTGCAGTTATGCCAATACCTGTTCTACGACCTTCGTCTGCTTTGATTTTAATATTTTCCCATAATCGTCGCTCAACTCTCTTAATTTCAGCTTCTTCTGGGTCGTTATTAATTTTGCCTAAAATAACATCGATTTTTTCTAATTCCAGATCAATAATATCGTCCATTATTCGCTGAGAAAGTGCTACATGCTTTTTGAATAATTCAAAATTGAATTTTGCATTTTCAGTGAAAGGATTTTCTACATAATTATATAGATTTAATGCCAATAATCTGCAACTATCGTAAGGACAAAGTGGAATTTCGCCACAAGGATTTGTAGAAACTGTTTTGTATCCATCTTCAGCATAAGAATCAGGAACAGATTCACGAATTATCGTATCCCAGAATAAAATTCCTGGTTCAGCAGATTTCCATGCATTATGAATTATTTTATTCCAAAGTTCACGAGCTTTTATGTCTTTCGTATATTTTGGTACTTTAGCGTCAATCGGATATTGTTGAGTATATGTTGTGTCATTAATTACAGCATTCATAAACTCATCGTCCATTTTGACAGAAATGTTTGCTCCAGTAACTTTACCTTGCTCCATTTTAGCATTAATAAAGTCTTCAGCATCTGGATGTTTAATCGAAATACTTAGCATTAATGCACCTCTACGACCATCCTGAGCAACTTCGCGAGTTGAGTTGGAATATCTTTCCATGAAAGGAACAACTCCTGTAGAAGTAAGTGCACTATTAAGTACTGGACTTCCTTTTGGACGAATGTGAGAAAGGTCGTGACCTACTCCTCCTCTACGTTTCATCAATTGAACTTGTTCTTCGTCAATTCTGATAATTCCGCCATAAGAATCGGCAGGATTAGTTTGACCAATTACAAAACAGTTTGATAATGAGGCAATTTGAAAATCATTTCCAATTCCTGTCATTGGACCACCTTGTGGAACAATATATTTGAAGTCTTTTAAAACATCATATATTTCTTTTTCAGAAATTGGGTTTGGATATTTTTTTTCAATTCTTGCAATTTCCCTTGCCAGTCTTTTATGCATAAAATCTGGATTCAATTCGAAAATATTTCCGTATGAATCTTTTAGTGCATATTTGTTGACCCAAACTTTTGCTGCAAGTTCGTCACCCTTAAAGTATTCAAGTGAGCTTTTGAAAGCATCATCAAAACTGTAAGTTTTCTTTTCAATTTTTTTCTCGACTGACATTTCTTCAATAAACATTTTTATATATCTTTAACTTTCTGTTTTATAATCTAATACAGGATTTCTCTACCATTTTTTAATGGTTATGCAATTTAGTAAAATGAAAAGCTAATTATCGAATCTAGTTATTAACACTGTATTAACAGCTTTTTGAAAAAAATGACATATTAGGCTGTTTTTCAGCACATTTATACTGTTTATGTACATACAACATAAAAACCACAACAATCTGACTATCTGTGTGTTTTATATTTTTCAACAAAAATTGTTGAAAATATTAAGAAAAAAAAAACTGTTAGATTGGAATAGTTTCACTAATGATTTTTGAAGTTGCTCCAGAATTACTTTTAATCAACTCTTTGGATTTCTGATTAATGTCAAAAATAACTTCAGGCTTTTCAATAAGAAAGTCAGCTTGAGATTCAAAATCGGTATAATTACTTATACTAAAACCTAATTGCTGTTTAAGTAACTCAATAGCTTCGCGAAATTTATGATATTTTGGTCCAAAAATCACAGGCAAACCAAAAGTTACAGCTTCTAATGTATTGTGAATTCCAGCGTTAAAACCGCCTCCAATGTATGCAATATCACCATATTGATATAAAGAAGACAACATTCCAATATTGTCAATAATTAGTACTGTATAATTTGGAGCATCTGATTCTTCAAACACAGAATACCTAATTGAAGAAACCTTTATTTGGCTTTCAATCCTCTTGATATTTGACTCTGATATTACATGTGGTGCAATAATAAACTTTAAGTCTTTATTGCTTTTATTTATATATTCTATTAAAATATTCTCGTCTTGTTCCCACGTACTACCAGCAATAATAACAAATTTATTGTTTTTAAATGCTCTAACTTTAGGAAACTCAACTGCATTTAAACTGTTTTCGTAAACCCTATCGAAGCGTGTATCTCCTGAAATGGTAACATTATTTATATTAAACTTTTCAAGGAGCTTTACCGAGGATTCTTCCTGGACATATATCTTTGTATATAACCTTAATACATTTCTATACCACTTGCCAAAAGGTTTAAAAAAAAGTTGATCAGACCTGAAATTTGCTGCAACCAAAAAAACAGGAATTTTATTTATAAATAAAGTTTTTAAATAATGATACCAATGTTCATACTTAATAAAATAAACAATATCAGGTTTGATTAATGAAATAAATTTTTTAGCATTTTTGGCTGTATCAAGCGGAAGATATGTTACTAAATCGGCATTTTTGTAATTTTTCCTTATTTCAAATCCAGAAGGTGAAAAAAAGCTAATAACAATTTTATATTCTGAATGTTGTGCTTTTATTTTATCAATAATGGGGCGACCTTGTTCAAATTCACCCAAAGAAGAGCAATGAACCCAAACAGTTTTTTTTCCTTCGTTATCGTATTCAGATATTTTCTTAAAAACATTCTTTCTTCCATTAATCCATTGTTTTGCCTTTGAATTAAAAAAAGCTGTAATAAAAATTATAAAATAAAGTAAATAAATTCCAATATTATAGATGAATTTCATTTAGTTAAATTGTTTGTGGTTTGTTGTTGCTACACTGTTTTTTACCGCTAAGTTACAAAGACGCAAAGTTTTTTTTATAATAAATTTTACATTTTTCTGCTGTAATGCAGTTATATTCTAAATCCCTAAATTCTAAGTTTTTAAATTCCAAAATCCTAAATCAGTCGAAATAATATTCTTTAGGTTGCCTTTTAAGAATAGGGATTACCCATCCAATTTTAAATGTATATAAATAATCTTTTCTTTTAGTATCGTCATGTTTCATTGTAGCAAAATCTATTGATCGTCTGCTTTCAGTCCAGGCTTGATAAAATTCAAATCCGATATAAAAATTTGCAACTTGTGATTTGCTAAAATACATATATCCAATAAATTCGGTAAGCGAAAATCCATTTGTAAGTCTGTCGTAGCCTTTTTTATAATCTTCTAATATTTGTGGTGTGTTATTATCTTCATTTTCAATTCTAATTTTATGCTGAAGCAGTCCAGCTCTAAGGCTAACTAATATTCCAGAATTTGGATTTGATTTATATAAAGGAATAATTTTTCCAACTTTAGCTCCTAAAAAAAAGCCTCGCTCGGTAATTAAAATCTTAGCATATTCTCCATATTTATTAATAAATTTCCCATCAGATGGCAGAATGCTATCAAAAACTCCTGGTTGATTTATTTTGCCTCCGAAAATAAAATCAAAGTCTGCCCCAAATAGAATATTTTGTTTTGT
>MEND01000283.1:24364-49406 GCA_001768975.1 Bacteroidetes bacterium GWA2_31_9
TGATGAGCTGTTTCCAAATCTCTTTGCCAAATCGCCTCCAGGAACTTGGAATGAATATGAGCCAGAAATCATTGTAAAAGTAATAGACGAATCTCTAATTGTCTGCGAATAAAGAGCAGAAAACAATAATAAAAAAGAGGCTACTAAAATATGCTTCATTGTGCGATTAAAACGCAATATTACTAAAAAAGTACTTATGACACTAAATTATAATTACAATCCACGTTGCCACTCTTCTCTTAATCTAACATCTTTATCATTGTTGATTGCTTTTGTAAGCTTTTCAAGCATTGAATCCTTATCTCTTGATAAAATTCCTTTTAGAATTAAATAATTTGAAGCATGGTCGCTACGGAAAATTGTACTTTCGAGAATGCTTTTATCAATCATGGTATAAAGTTCCTTAAACAAATCTGTCTGCGACATTCTAATATAATCTCCATTTAATTGTGATGAGTAATGCTCTTCACCAAAAGGGAAGCTTAAAACCAATGTTGAGAAAAAATCGGGTTGCGATGCAGTTATTATTTTAGCAGAATTTTCGGCATGTTGCTCTGTGTATTTTTTGCCACCAAGTCCGTTCAAAAACATTACTGAACTTTTTATTCCTGCAGCTTTTAATTTCAAAAGTGCATCTAAAGTTGAATTATAGGTTTCTCCTTTATTAATTACTCTTAGCAACTCATCATCGCCTGACTCTACTCCTATGTAAAGAATTTTTATTCCGGCTTCTCGCAATAATTTTAATTCTTCGATACTTTTTGAGTTAATATTTTTTGGCAATGCATAAGCACTTATTCTTTGAATTTTTGGAAAAGCAGCGTTAAGATTGTCAATTATTTTGTGTAATTTTTTTGGACTTAAAATAAATGAATCTCCATCGGCAAGAAAAATCTTAACAGGATGATTTGTAAGGTTTTTAAATCTTGAAATTTCATCTGCTATTTGTTCCTCATTCTTAATTTTGAATGATTTAGTTTTATACATTTCGCAAAACTTACAATTATTCCACGAACAACCAGATGTAACCTGAAATATTATAGAATTTGCCTCGCTTGGTGGTCTAAAAAGTGGATATTCGTAATCAATTGGGAAACTCATAAGCCTTGTTTGAAAAATTTATGTTGTAAAAATAATCTAAAATCAAATAATTTATAATTAATTCGTAAATTAGCGTTAATTTATTTGTGATTGAAGATGTAATAAGTAAAATTTAAAAGTAAAAAAATGCGAATTACTAATTAACAAACAGAAGATTTATGCAACTGAATAAAACAAATGTTATAGAAAATGCACATAAGTATGCAGAACTTGTACGGAAACAATTTAATCCTTATAAAATTGTTCTATTTGGTTCTTATGCAAAAGGCAACTGGGCTGAAAATAGCGATATTGATATTGCGGTAATTGTAGAAAATATAAATGATGATTTTTTAACAACTTCAAAAATGCTTAATAAACTTACAAGAAATATTGATTATAGAATAGAGCCTATATTACTCGAAAAGAATGATGATAGGAGTGGTTTTTTATCATCAATTTTATTATATGGTATAACTTTATAAAACATCTATGAAAAAACCTCAACCCAAAACCGCCTGTAAATAAACTATTAGCAAAAAAATATATAAATGAAAAAACTAGCTACTCTGATATTAATTTTAATATCATTTTATGGTTACTCAAATATGAGAGCTTATTTCTATTATGCCCCTTTTTATAATCAAAATCAAGGTTCAATTTTAGAAACATATCTAACAGTTATTGGAAATTCTGTTTCGTTTAAACTGAACGAAAACAACAAGTATCAATCTTCATTAGAAGTAGTTATGTTGTTCAAACAAGATGGAAAAATTCAGGAATTTATGAAATACAACCTGTTAAGTCCTGAAGTTGCAGATTCTGTTACTTTTCCAAATTTTATTGACCAGCAAAGAATTTCTCTAAAAAATGGAACTTATTATTTTGAACTTTCAATTAAAGACAATAACGATACTTTAAAAAAATATACCATTTCTGATGTCATTACTGTTGATTATAGTAGCGATGCTTTTGAATTTTCTGGAATTCAATTTATTGAATCATACAAACAAACTATTGAACAAAATAAACTAACAAAAAACGGATACGACCTTACGCCTTATGTTTCTGATTTTTATCCAACCAATATGAATCAGTTTATTTTTTATTGCGAGCTATATAATACAAATAAACTTGTTGGTGAAAATGAAGAATATCTTTTAATGTATTACCTTGAAAGTGCTTCGAGCAAAGTAACTTTGAATGATTATTCTAAAATTAAGAAACAAAAAGCCCAAAGTCAAACCGTAATATTTGGTGAATTAAATATCGAAAAGCTTCCATCTGGCACTTACAACCTTGTAATTGAAATACGTAGCAGAGAAAACACTATATTAAAAATGAAGAAAATAACTTTTACAAGAAGCAAACCATCATTAGATAAGTTAATTCCAGAATTTGACGAGGGCGAAGTTGCAAGCTCCTTTGTTGCTCAATATACTAATGTTGACACTTTAATAGAATATATAAATTGTACTTTTCCAATTAGCGATAATATGGAAACTGTATATGCAAAAACTCATATCGAAAGCAACAATATCAAAAACATGCAAAGTTACTTTTATGGATTTTGGGTAAAAAGAAATTTTAATCATCCCGAACAAGCTTGGAATAATTACAAAGAGCAAGTAAAAATGGTTAACCATTTATATAGCAGCCAGATAAGAAAAGGTTACGAAAGCGATAGAGGAAGAGTTTATTTGCAATACGGAGCACCAAATACAGTAAGCGAAAGCCAACATGAACCAAGTGCTTATCCTTATGAAGTTTGGCATTATTATGTAATTAAAGATGAAACAAATAAGAAATTCATTTTCTACAATCCTCAAATTGCAGGCAACGATTACGATTTATTACACTCCGATGTAACAGGCGAAATTTATACTAAAAACTGGGAAAGGGTTTTACATAAACGAAATACTACTTTATCAAATCCTGACGAGAAAAATGCTGATGAACATTATGGTGGAAAAGCTAAAGATATGTTTGATAACCCACGTTAAAAAGACCCAAAATCCAAGCTCCAAAATTCAAGCTCAAAGCTTTTAATTAGAAAGTGAGAAAATGGGAAGGTAAGAAAGTGGGAAGTGAAGAAAATGAGAAAGTGGGAAAACTTGAAAAGTAAATGTTATAAGTTAACAGTAAATGGTAATCAGTCTCAAAATGTAGGTGTCCAAAATAACAATTTAACAATGTAACAATTTAACCATGATTCCTAAACATTAATGAATAAACTCGGATTTTATATAATTTATATCCTTCTAAAAGCAACTTCATTTTTGCCTTTTTTCATCTTACATTTGATTTCCGATTTTTTGTATTTTCTGATTTTTCACGTTCTTAAATATCGCCGGAAAGTTGTTACAGAAAACTTAATAAATTCGTTTCCAGAAAAAAACATAACCGAAATAAAACAAATTGAAAAAGGATTTTATCGACATTTATGCGATTTGATAATTGAAAACATTAAGTTGCTAAATATCAGCCCAAAAGAAATTGAAAAACGTTGTAAAATAAAAAATCCTGAATTGCTTAATAAGTATTACGACGAAGGAAAAAGTATTATTGCAGTTGTTGGACATTATTGCAATTGGGAATGGGGAATTATGCTTCCGATAGTTTGCAAACACAAGGTTCTGGCTATTTACAAACCCATTTCCGATAAAAACTTCAACGAATTTTATAAAAATATGCGTTCACGTTTTGGCGTTGAACCAATTTCGATGAAAGAAACATTTAAACGAATGTTTTATTACGACAGAAACAATCAACCAATTTTGACTGTTTTTATTGGCGACCAAACTCCTCATATAGGAGAAATTCAGTACAGTATGCCCTTTTTAAATCAAAATACTCCTGTTTTTATTGGAACTGAACGAATTGCCGAAAAATTGAATCATGTTGTAGTATTTCTGAAAATGCAAAAAGTAAAACGCAGCTATTACGAAGTTGATGCAGTTCTGCTAAACGAAAATCCAACACAAATGAAGGAATACGCACTTACAAACCAACACGTAAACTTTCTCGAAGATATAATTAAAGAAAAACCTGATTATTGGCTTTGGTCGCATAGACGGTGGAAGTATGCGAAAAAGGCTTTTAAAACATAAAAAAAGTTGAGAGTATTATAAATTTACATTCGTAAACTCCTTATTTTCAAAACTGCGAAAGCCTAATTCTTGAAGTTTTCTAAAGAAACACTGTGTTCTCTTATTGACACTATGTATTGCATATAAGTGATTAAATTTTAAAATATTTTAAAGAAAAACAGGTTAAAAATAAGGCAAAAACAAAAAAATAAATTTTCAGTTTTTTAATTTTTTTCAGTTTTTCAATTTTTGATTAACTTAGCCGAGTTTGAAAAGCAAGTAATATGTACGAATATATAATTGGTAAAATATCTCAGCTTAATCCTGCATACACTGTTATAGAGTGTGGTGGTATTGGATATCATGTTTTGATTTCTTTAAATACATATTCAATGTTGGAAGCTAATAATGATGCAAAATTGTATATACATCAGGTTGTTCGTGAAGATGCTCACTTACTTTTCGGTTTTTTTGAAAAGTCAGAAAGAGAAATGTTCCGTTTACTAAATACCGTTTCGGGAGTTGGAGCAAATACTGCTCGAATGATTTTGTCGTCGCTTAATCCACAGGAGTTGCAAATGGCAATTACAGGAAGCAACGTAAATGCACTGAAAAATGTAAAAGGAATAGGCTTAAAAACTGCTCAACGAATAATTGTCGATTTAAAAGATAAAATTTCAAAAACGAGTGTTTCCGACGAATTATTTTCTGGCACATACAATACAATTAAGGACGAATCGTTATCTGCTCTAATTATGTTAGGTTTTCCTAAAAATATATCGGAAAAGATTGTAGATAAGATTCTTGCTGAAAATAATAAGATTTCAGTCGAAGGTCTTATTAAAGAAGCTTTAAAGAGTATGTAATGATATTTATGATGTACGATTTATGATTTACAATTTAAGAATTTGGTGATTTAGAAATTTTGAATTTTACTGCGATAACTAATAACAAAAATATAAACTCGAACCCAAACTTGAGACTTCAAATATTTAAACCGATGACGAACTACAAACAACAAACTACAACCGAGCTTGCGAGCTCAACGAAGTTAAACAACAAACATTTTCAAGTTTGAGAGGAATTTTAAAATATACTTTTTCGTTTATTCTGTCTGTATTCCTTTGGTTTGCTATATGGGATTCTAATGCTGGAATTAATCCTTATCTTTATCAAAATCCAAGTTCCAAGTCCAAAGAGGAAAAAAATGAGCAGTATTCAGTAAACAGTAATCAGTCGCCAGATGAACATAGCCAAAATAACAATTTAACAGTTCAACATTTCGACAAGCTCAATGCACCGCAATTTAACAATTTAAATGAGACTTCAAACTTCAATCTTCAAACTTTAAACTTCCCTCCAGACAGCACTATTTCAGACACATCTAAGGATTTAAAATATCCAATCAGTAGTGAAGATGGATATCCTTTTTCAAACTCTAACCGACAATCAGGATTATATCTGAAAGACCCTTCGAATATTAAGACAGAAATAGAGTATGACCCTAAGACAAATGAATATATCTTCAAAGAAAAAATAGGAGATCAAAACTATCGAAATCCTAATTCAATGACTCTCGAAGAATACCGAAAGTATGATTTTGATCAAGGAGTTAAAAAATATTGGAAACAAAGAGCAGCTAGTGAAAGTGGTCAATATCAGTTTTCTATTATACCAAAGCTTCATATAGGCGGTGAAGTTTTTGACCGTATTTTTGGAAGTAATACTATTGATATAAAACCGCAAGGATCTGCCGAATTAATTTTTGGACTTCAGATTAATAAAATTGACAATCCAATATTGCCCGAAAAACAGCGACGTAGCACTACTTTCGATTTTCAGGAAAAAATTCAAATGAATGTTACAGGTCAGATTGGCGATAAAATGAAACTAGCCACAAACTACAATACCGAAGCTACTTTTGAATTTGAAAACAAAATGAATCTTGCATACGAAGGCAAAGAAGATGAGATAATTCGTAAAATTGAAGCAGGAAATGTTAACCTTCCGCTAACAGGCTCATTAATAACCGGAAGTCAAAGTTTATTTGGAATTAAAACTGAATTACAATTTGGGAAGTTAACAGTAACAAGTATTTTCTCGCAACAAAAAGGAAAAACTCAAGTTATTGAAGTTCAGGGCGGTGCACAAACCAACGAATTTGAAGTTTATGGCGATAATTACGAAGCAAATAAACATTTTTTCCTTTCGCATTATTTTTACCATCATTACGAACAAGCACTTAAAACATTACCTGTAATAAATTCAGGAATTAATATTACTAAAGTTGAAGTTTGGGTAACAAATAAATCTGGAAACTTTGAAGAATCCCGAAATATTGTAGCGTTACTTGATTTAGCTGAAAAACAAAGCGATATTTATTCAGCCATTCCTAATGGATATTTTCAGCAGGGAATTGGAGGCGAATATCCTCGTAACGAACTAAATACGGTTTATGATAAAGTCACTTCTAGTACTATTGGAGACATTAGAAATATTAATTCGGTGTTAAGTTCTTTAAGTAATATTGGATCAAACTTTAACGGAGGCAAAGATTTTGAAAAAATTGAAAATGCACGTAAACTTGCCCCATCTGAATATACTATTAATAATAAACTTGGTTATATTTCTCTTAATTCTGCATTAAATTCAGATGAAGTTTTAGCTGTTGCTTACGAATATACTGTTGGAGGTCAAACATATAGAGTTGGTGAATTTTCAAATTCGGGTGTTCCTGCTCCTCAAACTTTAGTTTTAAAATTGATTAAAGGTACTTCACTAACTCCACGACTTCCAAACTGGAGATTAATGATGAAAAATGTTTATGCAATTGGGGCATATCAAATTAAAGCTGAGGGCTTTGAAATGCAGGTTATGTATCAAAACGATAAAACTGGAAAGGCTGTAAATTATATTTCAGATGGAGATATTAATCATAAAATATTAATTCAGGTCTTAAATCTTGATAGATTAAATTCACAATCAGATCCATATCCTGATGGACAATTTGATTTTATTGATGGATATACAGTTACGTCATCAAATGGTCGAATAATTTTTCCGGTTTTGGAACCATTTGGTAATTATTTAGAGGCTAAAATTGGAAATACTTCAATTGCAGAAAAATATATATTTCCCGAATTGTACGATTCTACTCAAAGTACTGCAAAGCAAATTGCTTCAAAAAATAAATTTTTCCTTCAAGGTAAATATCAATCATCATCAAGTTCCGAAATTCCTCTGAATGCTTTAAATGTTCCACAAGGATCAGTGGTTGTTACTGCTGGAGGAAGGCAATTGGCTGAAAATGTTGACTATACTGTTGATTATACATTGGGGAGAGTAAAAATAATAAATACAGGTTTGCTTGAATCTGGTACTCCTATTAAAATTTCGCTCGAAAGTAATTCGATGTTTAGCATGCAAAGTAAAACTTTAATGGGAACACATTTGGATTATAAAGTTTCGAATAATTTTATGCTTGGAGCAACAATTTTAAATTTGACAGAGAGACCGTTAACACAAAAAGTAAATATTGGAGATGAACCAATTTCGAATACAATTTGGGGATTCGATGGTACTTATAAAACCGATGTTCCTTTTTTGACCAAATTAGTCGATAAAATTCCATTTATTGAAACAAAAGAAATGTCTTCAATTGTTGTAAATGGTGAGTTTGCACATTTAATTCCCGGACATTCGAGAGCAATTGATAAAGCTGGTACAGCTTACATTGACGATTTTGAAGGTACAAAAACTTCAATGGATATTCACTCTTATGGAGGATGGTATATGGCTAGTACTCCTCAAAAGCAAAATGATTTATTTCCAGAAGCAAACAATATTGATTCAATAAGTTATGGCTTTAATAGAGCTAAACTTGCTTGGTATGCAATTGATCCAATTTTTCTTAGAAATAATTCATCTACTCCTGATCATATAAAAAATAATCCCGATTTACAATCAAATCATTTTGTTAGAGAAGTATTTGAAAAAGAGATATTTCCATATAAAGATCCTCCAAATAATATTCCTACAAATATATCCGTATTAAACTTAGCTTTTTATCCTCAAGAAAAAGGACCATATAATTATGATGTTTTACCAACAAACTATTCGTCAGGTATTGATGCAAGTGGAAAGTTGGTAAATCCAAAATCTAGATGGGGTGGTATAATGCGAAAAATCGAAACAAGCGATTTTGAAGCTGCAAATATTGAATATGTTGAGTTTTGGATGATGGATCCATTTGTTGACGATACTAGTCATAGTGGTGGAGAGTTATTTTTGAATTTAGGTGATATTTCTGAAGATATTTTGAAAGATTCAAAAAAATCTTTTGAAAATGGATTTCCAACTTCAGAGAATGTAGTAAATGTTGATACTACTATTTGGGGTAGAGTTCCTAAAATTCAGTCTTTGGTAAATGCTTTCGATAATAACGAAGAAGCCAGACCATATCAGGATGTTGGATTTGATGGACTAAGAGATGAGGATGAAAGAACATTCTTCTCTTCAAGTGGTTATCATGCTTACTTAGATGCTATTGGAAATGCCTTTGGAACTGGTTCTGCTGCTTATCAGTCTGCATACAATGACCCTTCAAGCGATAATTTCCATTATTTTAGAGGAAGTGATTTTGATGCACAACAACTTAGTATTCTTGATAGATATAAGAAATTCAATTTACCTCAAGGCAATTCACCAACTGCTACTCAGTCTCAGAATAATTATCAAGAAGTAGGTACGATTCTTCCAGATATTGAGGATTTTAATAGAGACAACACTCTTAACGAATCAGAAAATTATTTTCAGTATAAAATTAATATTAAGCCTGAAAATATGATAGTTGGTGAAAATTTTATTACCGATAAAGTTCAATATACAGCAACTTTTAAAAACAACCAAACAAGTGTTGTAAGCTGGTATCAGTTTAAAGTTCCTGTTGCAGAGTACGAAAAAGTTGTTGGTGCAATTTCAGATTTTAAATCAATTCGTTTTATACGTTTATTCGTTAAAGGATTTGAAAAAGAAGTTATTATGCGATTTGCTACAATGGATTTAGTACGAGGCGATTGGAGAAAATATAAATTACCATTAAATGAAGCTGTGCCAGTATTTTCAAATCCTGAAACCGAACAGATTGGCTTCGATATATCAGCTGTAAATATTGAGGAAAATGGAAAGAGAACACCTGTTAACTATGTTTTACCTCCAGGCATTGACAGAGTTATTGATCCTACAAATCCTGCTTTAAGGCAACTAAACGAACAATCAATTGTGTTAAAAGTATGTGAACTTAGTGATGGTGATGCCAGAGCTGCATACAAAAATGTTGATTTGGATTTACGTCAGTACAAAAGAATTCAAATGGATGTTCATGCTGAAGCAATGGAAGGAATGCCATTAAATAATAACGATGTTTCGGTATTTATTCGTTTGGGATCAGATTATACAAATAATTACTATGAATATGAAATTCCACTTCAAATAACTCCTTCTGGATGGTATGAGAATGGCGAAGTTGACGAACCAGATAGGCTTATAGTGTGGCCCGATGCAAACAGATTTAATATTGAACTTAGTAAATTAATTGAAGTTAAAAATAGTAGAAATGATGCTATGAGGCAAGATGGCTCTACTATAACTTATACAACTCCATTTCCAATTTTTGATGGAAATAATAGAATAACAATTACTGGTAGCCCAAATTTAAGTAATATTCGAACTATAATGATGGGTATCAAAAATAGAAGTAAATATACGAATCTGACAAAATATAACGATGATGGCTTGCCAAAATGTGTTGAAGTATGGCTTAATGAATTGAGAATGACCGATTTTAACGAAAAAGGCGGATGGGCTGCTAATGCTAGAGTTACAACAAAACTTGCCGATTTTGGAACAGTTACCATAGCAGGAAATACCAGTAAACCAGGATTTGGAAGTATTGAAAAGAAAGTAAACGAACGTCAGAAAGAAGAAATTAATCAATATGATATTTCATCTAATTTCGAACTAGGTAAATTTTTCCCTGAAAAAGCAAAAATTAATATTCCAATGTATGTTGGATTTTCTGAAGGATTTGAAAACCCACAATATTACCCTCTCGACCCAGATGTTCCATTAAAAGAAGCAATTAAAAATGCCGAAACTAAAGGTCAAAAAGATAGTATCAGAAAAAATTCAATAGAATATACCAGACGAAAGAGTATAAATTTTACTAACGTAAGAGTAAATCAAGTTTCTGCAAAACCAAAAGTGTGGGATGCTGGAAATATTGCTTTAAATTACTCTTACAGTGAGACTTTTAGCCGTAATATTAGTACTGAATCTAATTTATTGAAAAATTATAGAGGAGGTTTAGCGTATAACTATTCGACAACACCTAAGGAAATTACACCATTTAGTAAATCAAAATTATTAAATGGAAAATCTTTGAAAATCATTAAAGACTTCAATTTTAGTTTAGTTCCAACCCAAATATCATTCAGAACTGATTTAAATCGAGATTATAATGCAATAAAACTACGAGACATTAGTAATCCGGATAATATAATGCCATCATCGTATAAGAAAAACTTCTTATGGGGTAGATATTATGATTTTAAATATAATCTGACAAAAAATTTAAAAATTGATTTTTCTGCTACAAATATGTCTCGAATTGATGAGACACAAGGAAGAGTTGATAAGATGGACAATGGAACTGATTATGAAGATACTTTAACATATAAGCATTGGAGAGAGTCGGTTACGAAAAGTATGAAAGATTGGGGAAGAACCACACAATATCATCAAACTCTAAATGTAAATTATACTTTGCCAATTAATAAAATTCCACTTTTTAACTGGATGAATATTTCTGCAAGATATACAGGTACTTATGATTGGTTGGCTGGTCCAATTACCGACGATACACTAAAGCTTGGTAATACTTTAAAAAATTCTAATACTGCACAAATTAATGGTCAGATAAATATGTTAAACCTTTATAATAAAATAAAATACCTAAATAAGTTAAATCAAAATTCAAAAAAACCAAAAAACAAAAAAGAAATAAAAACTGAAAAAGTTACTTTTGAAAAGGATGGAGTAAATTTAAAAGCAAATACAGCTAGAGTTATTAGTCATAAACTTGGAACAGAAGACGTGAAAGTTACTGCTGTTGATAGCGATGGAAAAGCTGTTGCTGGAGAAACTGAAATAGTTAACGAAAATAAAATTCGCTTTACAACAAAACAAGATTATAGTGGGGTAAAAATTACTGTTAATGGAAATAAGGAAAAGAAAGAAAGTATATTTAAAGTAGTTGTTGATAATACTTTATTAGTAATGATGGGAGTCAAAAATATGTCATTATCATACTCTGAAAATGATGGGACTTTATTGCCAGGTTATTTGCCTCACACTAAGTTTTTTGGGATGGAACATTATTATCCTGATTCTGCAATTTTTAAAAAAGAAATAGCATCTTCTTATGCTCCTGGAATTCCATTTATTTTAGGATGGCAGGATAGAGATTTTGCTCGTAAAGCTGCTGCTAATGGATGGATATCAAATGATTCAGCATTAAATGCAGCTTATACAATGACAGTATCAAAAAATTGGAATTTCCGTAGCAATATTGAACCTGTAAAAGGAATGAGAATTGACCTAAATGCTTCACACAGTAAAACAGAAAATATAAATGAATATTATATTGCTAAAAA
This sequence comes from Bacteroidetes bacterium GWA2_31_9, assembly GCA_001768975.1. Lineage (GTDB taxonomy): Bacteria > Bacteroidota > Bacteroidia > Bacteroidales > GWF2-33-38 > GWA2-31-9. The sequence continues at coordinate 36,246 of MEND01000283.1, forward strand.
TTCAAACGATTTTGAAGCTCTAAATCACACTGTATCTGGTAATTTCAGTATGTCAGTTATTACGTGGGGATCAGCATTTGAGAAGAAAGGAAAAAAAGGAGATTATACTTCAAAAACCTTTGAAAAATTTAAAGAAAATAGAATAACTATTGCAAAAAGATTAGCCTCAAATAGAGCCGATGCAAATAGCTCTTTAACCGACCAGTCGTTATTCTATGAGCCATCTTTGCTTGACGATGCTGGATTTCCTGATGGATATAATAGAACATCGCAAGATGTAATGATTCCTGCATTTTTAGCCGCTTATACAAATAAAAGTGCGGATAAAGTATCGCTATCAGCTTTTCCAGAAGCAATTCACATGCAACCTAATTGGAGAGTTACCTATGATGGTTTATCAAAAATAAATTTTCTTAAAAAATATTTAAAAACTGTTAATATTAGCCATTCTTATAGGTCAACTTATAATGTAGGTTCATATTCAACAAACCTTCAATGGCAGAATCAAAGCGATGGATTTAGTTATATTAGAGACTTACAAGACAATTTTATAGCTGAAAATGAGATTAATTCAATTTCTGTAAGTGAACAATTTGGTCCACTATTCGGAATAGATATGATTTGGAATAATAGTCTATCTACAAAATTTGAGATTAAGAAATCACGAAATTTGTCATTAACTTTTTCAAATAATCAGCTAACAGATATGTCAACAGATGAATATGTTATTGGAGCTGGTTATCGTTTTAAGGATGTTAAGTTTTATATAAAATCTGGAAGTAGTAATAAGAAGGAATACAAGAGTGATTTGAATTTAAGAGCAGATTTTTCAGTCAGAAATAATATTACAATTTTAAGAAAAATTGAAGAAAACATTGATCAACCTACGACTGGTCAATCGAATATAACTTTAAAGCTTTCTGCCGATTATGTCTTAAGCGAAAGATTCAATATTAGATTATTCTTTGATAAAATAATGAATAATCCAAAAGTTCCAAATACTTATAAAAACTCAAATACAAACGTTGGAGTAAGCGTTAAATTTACCTTAACTCAATAATGTAGTCTGTTTTTTTATGTTTTACAAAATTTGTATAAACATTTGAGAACTTTATTTTTTTAATTTCGTTTCAATAGTATATCTATATTATCATGTTTGGAAAGAAAAAAAATACCGACTGCCTTGATAAAGATAAGTTCAAAGAATTTTTGAGAATCGCAAAACATCAATTTATTCTAAAAACTAAAAAATATATTTATTTTATTTTGTTAGGCAGAGAGGTTCATTATAGCGATGAATGTTTTATCGCTCATAATGAGGTAACTGGCGAAATAGATATAGTTAAATTTAGTGATATATTATCCGTAATTATTGATGGGAAAGAGACAAAATTTAGCTAGCATTTGTAAGAAAACTCCAAATAACAAAAAACAAATGTCAAACAAATTCCAATTATTAAAAATTCAATTTTCAAAACATTTCGGATATTAGATAGTGCCTCTAAGAAAACTCTAAGTGAAACTTTCAAAATAACTTCCACTAATTGAACTTCAGAACTCCTTACCTCTCGTAGAATATAAGTACGGAGATTTCAAACCCAGTTCAATTAACCTAAAAATAATAATCTAAACTCCCTGTTATATTTGCGATACTAAAAGCCTTATATTCTGCATTTTTATATTCGCAATAATCCATGTTAATTTCATAAAAAGAACTCTCTAAAAGAGGCTTTTTTTTGGAAAATGCAACGCAAGCATAAATGAAGCTTTGTGATTTTTCTTTTACTTTTTTATCGAAAAAAGTAACAAAAACTCTTTGTTTGTGAGAACTCACTCCGCCTTCGGCTTCGCTCAAACAGCTCACAAACAATAAGGAATTGGCATCATGCTTCGCAGTTCTTAAAAAAAATGTCTGCTAATTTTTCACATTCTAAAATGGCTTGTTTCAATTATGTTTGTGATTCCAAATCAAATTAAAACACCTTTTTAGTGAGGTCAGATGTATAAACAAAAATATCCGTTTTTTTTTGCGAACTAATGTTCTGTCTTTATTGATTTTGCTTGTATGGGTAAGGAGTTCTGAAATTACAAATTCGTGCAATTTGTATCAAAAATAAATTTCGATGTAACATCATTTATTAAACCAAAACCTTTCCAGTCATTTTTTCTGGAATTTCCAAACCCATAATTTTCAAAATTGTTGGAGCTACATCGGCGAGTATTCCGTTTCCAATTTTCTTGTATCTATTTGAAATCAAAATACATGGAACAGGGTTTAATGAGTGTGCTGTATTTGGACTTCCATCATCGTTAACTGCATAATCGGCATTTCCATGATCTGCAATAATCATAGCTTGATAGCCGTTTTCAATTGCTATTTTAATAACATCATCAACGCATTTGTCGATTGTTTTAACTGCTTTTTGAATTGCTTCGTAAACGCCTGTATGACCGACCATATCGCCATTTGCAAAGTTCAGACAAATAAAGTCAACTTCTCCTTTTTTGATTTCAGGAATAATTGCATCTCTGACTTCAAATGCACTCATTTCAGGCTTTAGGTCGTAAGTTGCAACTTTTGGAGATTGTACTAAAAGTCGTTTTTCGTTTTCAAATTCCTGTTCACGACCTCCAGAAAAGAAAAATGTAACATGTGCATATTTTTCAGTTTCGGCAATTCTAATCTGTTTTTTTCCATTTTTCGCCAAAACTTCACCAAGTGTCATTTCTACATTATCTTTATCGTAAATCACATTTACATTTTTGAACGTATCGTCGTAGCGAGTCATTGTAACATAATAAAGCGGAAGGGTTTTCATTTCAAACTCAGGCATATCTTTTTGTGATAGAGCAATCGAAATTTCACGCAATCTGTCAGTACGGTAATTGAAGCAAAAAAACACATCTCCTTCTTTAACCTTTCCTATTGGATTTCCGCAATTATCAACTCTTACAATTGGTTTTATAAATTCATCAGTTACGCCAGCATCATAAGAATCTTTCATTGATTTTACTATGTCCAAAGAGGGTTCCCCAATTCCCTTTACTAATAAATCGTAACCAATTTTAACTCTTTCCCAGCGTTTATCTCTGTCCATTGTATAATAACGACCAACAAGAGAAGCTATTTTTCCGTTCGATGTTTTCAGGTGATTTTCAAGATTTTGGACAAATCCTAATCCGCTATGAGGGTCAGTATCACGACCATCGGTAAGTGCATGAATAAAAACGTTTTGTAGTCCGTACTCCTTTGTAATATCGCAAAGTTTGTATAAATGGTAATCCATTGAGTGAACTCCGCCATCAGACACTAAACCAATGAAATGAACACTTTTGTTATTATCTTTTGCATATTGAAAAGCTTTTACTATTTCAGGATTATTTCCGATAGTATTTTCTCGAATATCAATATTTATTTTTACTAAATCTTGATATACAACTCTTCCTGCACCAATATTCATGTGTCCAACTTCTGAATTTCCCATTTGACCATCGGGCAATCCCACATTTTCGCCTGATGTTAAAAGTTGCGAGTTTGGATATTTTGCCTTAAGTGCATCAATATTAGGTGTTCCGGTTGAAAAAATAACATCAGATTTTGTATGATTTCCAATTCCCCAACCATCAAGTATCATTAGTAGAAATTTGTTGTTTTCCATTGCATTAAATTTTAAACAAAGCTATTAAATTAGAATCATTATAAGAATTTTTAATTCTAAAAATATCTAATATAAAAATATAACAATTGACTATCTATCACGTTAACCATAGCAATAAAACCTTAAAACTTATGAAAATTAACAGTAAACTAATTTGGAAAATTATTTCAATTATCTTGCTTATTATAAGCATATTGGCATTCATCTTTAGGTTTCATCTTCGCTTGATGATTCCTTTTAGTTATCATCATTTTACTACTGTAATGATATTGCAGCTAATTATTTTTAATATAATCAACATTATAATATTTGTTGTAAAATTGAAGACAAAAAACTGGTTAAAAACAATATTGTCTATAGCCTCAGTAATTGGATATATTTTTATTTTAACAAAAGTAAGTACAAATAATAGAAAAGAAGAAATGGCTAAGTTTCTACAAGAAAATGAACAGAGCCTAATTTCAATAGTGCAATATGTTAATGAAAATAATCTAAAAGAAGGTGATGCAAGAAATATGGAGCTTATGAAGAAAGCAAATGAGATGAACCTTGAGTTCTATATTATAAAAAAAGATGTAATTTTCTTTAGAATATTTGATCTTTTATTTTTTAATTATGATTATGGAATTGCTTATTCTGAAAAAGAATTTAACGAATCTCCAAAATTTAATTATAAATATATGACTCCTTATTCTGACTGGTTTAAAGTAAAAGATAATTGGTATTATTATGAATTGGCAGATTAATTAATTTAAACCTCAATTCTCTCAAAAGCATCCACAAAAGAATCCTTTGTAACGTTATAAATTTTCACATTTATAGATTTGCTGTATTCTTCCATTTCCCAATAACTTTGGAATGAATAAACCCATTTTATAAGAATTTCGTGAAGTTTTCGCTGACCTTTGCCTTCTTTGTGAACGGGAAGGGCTTTAGCCGTTTTTTCGTCGTAGAAGTGCTTTTGTGTAAGCAAAACTTCATTATTTTCGTTAACCCATAAATCTTTAAACCAAGAATGGTCGGCACCTGCAATATAAATTTTTGTATAGCCTGAATTTATTGCAGACAAAATGCTTGGAATTAATACATTATGAGGGCGTGGCATTCCAAGATTATTTTTGTAACAGTAATATTTGAAAAATTTGAATCCATCAACGGGAGTGGGGTTGTAATAAACAACTTTGATATTGCTGTTTTTTTCAATATTTATGCTCCATCGTTTATATTTTTTTGCACTTGCATGCACAAAAAGAAACATTTCCCAATTGGTTTTTTCTGCAATTGATATAAATAATTTATCGCTTCTATCAATGTGGCTTTGTTCAACATTTTTGCTCCAAAGCTCAATAGCATTTATTACATAAAAACGTGGTTTTAAGCTTGTAAAATAGACTGTTTCAGCAAAATGATTAACACACATTAATTCTTTAGTTTCCAGAAAGTTCTTATGCTCAGAAATAAAGTCATTTAATGACGGTCCGTTTCCAAGAATAAGGCAGTCTTTAGTATCAGATGTAATTTTGTGTTTTGAAATGAATAAATCCGACAATATTAAAATTTTAATTAATGTCAGAGTCGAATTAACAAGGTTGAATATAAATGTTTGTATTTTAACCATTTTCAGTAACTAGAATTATTGTTAATAGTCGAACAAATATAATTAAAACTATAATTACTTTGCAACTTCAAGTTTTTTCTTTGGAAACACAATTGATGCAATAATACTTACACTTAAAATACCTAGAATTATATATAAACTATGGCTTGTTGTGAAACCTATTTCGCTTAACCAATGGTGAAAAATCATTTTTGAGCCAATAAATGTTAGCAATACAGCAAGTCCAATTTTAAGGTAATGAAACAAATCAACTACATTAATCACTAGAAAAAATAAAGAACGAAGTCCAAGTATGGCAAAAATATTTGAGAAAAATACAATGTATGGGTCTTTTGTAATTGAAAATATAGCTGGAACTGAGTCAACAGCAAAAATTAAATCGGTAAATTCAATAACAATCAATACTATAAAAAGAGGTGTAATAAATAATTTTTTGTTTTTTCTAATGAAAAAATAATGTTTTACATATTTTGGAAATACAGCAAAATATTTCGATAGGAGCTTAACAATTGGATGATTTTTAGTGTCAATTTTTTCGTCATGATTTCTATTCAGAAACATCTTAACGCCTGTAAAAATCAATAATCCGCCAAAAACATATAGAATCCAAGCAAATTGTTGAATTAAAGCCGAGCTTAAAAATATAAACAGAAACCTCATAATAACTGCTCCAATAATGCCCCAAAAAAGTACTCTCTTATAAAGTTTGGATTGAACATTAAAGCCTATAAAAATTAGAATAATAACAAAAATATTGTCAACCGAAAGTGAATACTCAATTAAGTAACCTGTGATAAATTCAAGTGATAGATTATGATTATAAAGGCTTATTGCATTCTCGTCTGTAAGTCCTGTTATTTGAATAGGATGCTGGTATAAATCAATTTTTGATTGAATAGCTTCAACTGTTTCAACACCATGAATGATATTTCCATTTGTCTTTAGAAAAATGAAAAATGCTAATGCTAAAGTAACCCAAACAGAGGTCATTAGGATAGATTCCTTGAAAGAAACTGTATGATTAGATTTTGAAAAAACACCCAAATCGAGCAATAATACAAAAGCAATTAAGACCAAAAAGCTAGAGAAAAATAAAATTTCGTTCATATATTAAATGTTATATTGTTATGTTGCTAAATCCTAAATAAAAAAATGTAGAATGTAAAATTTTAAATATAGAATGTAGAAATGTGAAAATCATAAATTTCTAAATTGTTAATTATTATTTAAAATCCGTTTAAAGTCATTGTAACAGTTGGGATTAATAATAAAAATCCCAAGACAAAAAGAATAATTATTAATGGTAAAACCCATTTAAACCAAACTTGATAAGGAATTTTTGCAACTCCTGTGGCTGCAATTAGTACTCCGGAAGTAGGGGTAATCATATTTGTAAATCCATCGCCAAATTGAAAAGCCAAAACAGTTGCCTGACGTGAAATTCCAATCATATCAGAAAATGGAGCCATAATTGGCATTGTTAAAGCTGCTTTTGCAGAACCCGAAGGAATAATTATGTTAAGAAATGTTTGAATTGTGTACATTATTCCAATTGTTCCTGTTTTTCCCATATTTTCCATCGAACCTGACAGGCTATTCATAATTGTATCAATGATTTTGCCCTCTGTTAGAATAACAATTATTCCTCCAGCCAATCCAACAACAAGGGCTGCCGATAAAATATCTTTTACTCCTTCAAGAAATAGTTTGGTAATATCGTTTGCCGATTTGTTTATAGCAATTCCTGAAAGTATTCCAAGTGCTAAAAACAATGTTCCAATTTCGGTTACATACCAGCCATAACCCATAACCCCAACAATTAAATATAATATGGTAAAAGCCAGAAGATTTAATATGAAAAAATGAACCGATTTTCGTAAACCAAGAAATCCAGTTATTGCAAAAATACCTGTTAGAATAGGAATAATTGGAGTCGTAAAACTTGAACTTCCAATTGTAATTGTTGACTCTTTGTGAGAAATTGAGAAAAGTACCATTGCAATAATTGTAAGAAAATATGAAACCCATGCAGAAATTGGAGTATAATATTTAAAGTCAGTACTTTCGTCAAGTTTTTGGGTTCTCCAATATTCATCTGCTTCATACATTGGCGAGAATTTTGGATTTTTTTTCACCTTCGAAGCATACCAAAGAATAAATGCAAAGCCAACAAAATTTATTATAATCCAGCAGATTATGCGATATTCTATTCCTGAGAATATTGGAATATCAGACAATCCTTGTGCAATTCCAATTGTAAATGGATTTAAAACAGCTCCAGCAAAACCCAAATGTGCTGCAACATAAACAAGACAAACTCCAACAATAGAGTCGTATCCCATACTAATCGAAAGAGGAACAAGAATTATAACAAATGCGATGGTTTCTTCGCTCATTCCAAATATAGCCCCAAAAATGCTGAACATTGTCATAATCAGAATCATTATTATATTATTGATTCCAAGTTTGTTAAATATTTTTAGCTTTTCCAATTTTCGGGTTCGTCGCAAAAACGACATTATTCCAACATCAATTGCTTTGCTCGAATTCATTATCCAGAATGCTCCACCAATTATTAAAATGAAAATGATTATTTCAGCTTGTTTTCTGAATCCATCAAGAAAGGCAGATAGAATTTGCCAGATTTGTGGCTGATTTTCAACTGCATGATAGCTTCCCTGAATTACAACATTTCTTTCAGAACCATCGGGTAAGACTTTGATTGTTCTTTCAAATTCACCAGCAGGAACAAACCATGTGGCAATAGCTGCAACAATTATTATTAAAAAAACAATTACGAATGTATGTGGAATTTTCTTTAACATTTGAATAATTTAGTTGAGGCAAATTTATACTAAAAACTTTGATTACTGAAATTTTAGAATTTTGTTAGTTAAAACTATTAATGTTTAATGTGAAGACTGTCATTTTTTTTGTATTTTTGTTTATAGAAAAAGATAAAATTATGATTCTTACAGTTGAAACAAATGATATTTCGAGTGCTAAAATGTTGGCAACAATGCTAAAAAGGCTTGATTTTGTAAAAGCAGTGAGTCTCGAAAAAAACAAGAAAAAAGATGCAAAACCATTAACTGCAAAAGATTGGACTTTACCCGGAAGACCTGCTACCGATGACGAAATTGAGAATATGCTTGCTGAATGTGAAGATAGTTATAATTTAACAGCAAAAGAAGCCAGAGAAAAAACAATGAAGGACATAGCAGAATGGAAAAAATCGAAGTAGTTTATAAGGAAAAGGCTCGTTTATCTATTCAATCTATTGCCATGTACATTGAAGAGAATGGATATCCTGAAACATCTGAAAAATTTGCGATTAAACTTTTTGAATTTGGGGATTCATTGGAAAATTTTCCAAATAAATACCCACTTTGCAAACGGAAATCTTTAAAACGTCAGAATCTAAAATGTGCTACATTTAAAAAGAATTACATTTTTGTTTATAAATTAATTGAAACTGAACTTGTTATTTATAATGTTATTCATTCAAAACGATTAAAGTAGAACTAAAATTTTAACTACAAACTCCAATCAATCTCTTTTAAATTATTTTTTTTCAATAATTCGTTTGTTTTTGAAAAGTGTTTGCATCCCATAAATCCATTATATGCAGAAAATGGCGATGGATGAGCAGCTTTTAATATAAAATGTTTTGATGAATCAATTAGTGTTTCTTTGGCTTGTGCATATCTTCCCCAAAGTAAAAAAATTACATTTTGTTTTTGTTCCGAAATTTTCTTAATCACACAATCTGTAAAATATTCCCATCCTTTATTTTGGTGAGAACCAGCCTGATTTGCTCTTACAGTAAGCGTTGCATTTAATAAAAGCACACCTTGCTCTGTCCATTTTGTTAGATTTCCATGTTTAGGAATTTGAAAATTTATGTCGGAATTTAATTCTTTATAGATGTTTGCTAAAGAAGGAGGAGGTTTGACTCCTTCAGGAACAGAAAAACTTAATCCATGAGCCTGACCAGTTCCATGATAAGGATCTTGACCTAAAATAACAACTTTTACTTTGTCAAATGGAGTATGATTGAATGCTGCAAATATCTCATTCCCTTTTGGATATATTGTTTGAGTTTGTTTTTCTTCAAGCAAAAACTGTTTCAAAGTGATGAAGTATTCTTTACTAAATTCATCAATTAAAATATTTTTCCAACTCTCTTCTATATTTGGATTAACATTGCTCATAATTATATAAATATATTAGATTTGTGTTCGTAAAAATACCATATAATTAAATTAATCACGATGTTAATTATCAAAAATATTAAACAACTTATCCAAGTTGAAAATAAACCAAAATTGAAAGTTTGTGGAAGCGAAATGTCAAAGATTTCTACAATTGAAAATGCATTTCTAATTATTGAAAATGATTTGATTTCAGTTTTTGGCAAAATGGAAAGCTATAAGTTTAGTAGTGTTGAAGAAAAAAAACATAAAATTATTGATGCAACTGGAAAAATGGTTTTTCCATCGTTTTGTGACTCACATACACATTTGGTTTATGCTGGCAGTCGTGAAATTGAATATGTTGACAAAATAAAAGGATTGTCTTACGAAGAAATTGCCAAACGTGGAGGTGGAATTTTAAACTCTGCAAAATTATTACACAATACTTCTGAAGATGAGCTTTATAATCAGGCATTGGCAAGGATTAACGAAATAATTTCGTTTGGAACAGGAGCTGTTGAAATAAAATCGGGTTATGGATTATCGACAGATGATGAGTTGAAAATGCTTAGAGTGATAAAGCGTCTAAAAGAAACAAAGCCAATTACAATTAAAGCTACTTTTTTGGGAGCTCATGCGGTTCCGGCTGAATACAAAGGTCGTCAGACAGATTATGTTGATTTGGTTATAAATGAAATGATTCCATCTGTAGCTTATGAAGATTTGGCTGATTATATTGATGTTTTTTGCGATAAAGGATTTTTTACAACCGAAGACACCGAGAGAATTTTGATGGCAGGGATTAAATATGGTTTTAAACCAAAAATTCATGCAAACGAGCTGGATTATTCTGGAGGAATTCAAGTTGGAGTTAAGTATGGAGCGTTATCTGTCGATCATTTAGAATTCACAGGCGACGACGAAATAAAAGCCCTAAAGGACTCCGAAACAATGCCAACATTGTTGCCGGGTGCAGCCTTTTTCCTAGGAATGGTTGACCCGCCAGTTAGAAAAATGATTGATGCAGGTTTGCCTGTTGCACTTGCCTCGGACTTTAATCCTGGTTCATCACCTTCAGGAAATATGAAATTTATAATGTCTCTTGGATGTATTAAGCTCAGAATGTTGCCCGAAGAAGTTATAAATGCAGTTACAATAAATTCTGCTTATGCAATGGGAATTAGCGAAACGCATGGAAGCATTGCAAAAGGAAAAATTGCAAACGTTTTTATTACTAAACCAATTTCTAGCTATGAATTTATGCCTTATGCTTATAGTAGCAATCTGGTTGACACTGTTATTTTGAATGGAAAAGTGATTGAATAGATTAAAGACTTTGCCACAGATTTCGCAAATTTACACAGATTAAAAACAACAATTACTAGGGTTGCTGAGCTTGCCGAAGAATGGGAATTTTACACTTTCTATATTAATTTTTAGGAAAAAATCTGTGCATTGAATCTGCGAAAATTTGTGTAATTTGTGGCATTAAATATAACCATTGGAGAAAGAATAAAAAAAGGGACTTAGTCCCTTTTTGCAGTGAAATAGGTTTCAAATTAATCAACTTTATAAAACATCACCTGACATGGGCTAATTCCAGTTTCTTGTTCATCAACAATAGTTCCTGCTGTATTACAAATTTTCATCGTTCCTTTTTCAGTTGCACTTGGAGCTAATAAAACATAAATATTATTGTTTTGAGGATTTACTGCTACTCCATTTATTCCTGCAAGATTCTCAACTACTGGTGTTTCATAAGATTTTGTACTTGTATTAAATACATGAACTCCACCTTGAAGAACCCAGTTTGCATCGTAAGCAGCTGCAATTATATAAATTTTACTTTTATCTGAATTGAATTGCATTATTGATCCATAATTGCTGCTAATTCCATCAAGTAATGTGTTTGATTCAATGACATCAGTGTTTGTGTTAATATATCCAATTCCAGAAGCTAAACTTGGGTCAGAATATGTGCTTACAAAAGATACATAAAGATTTTCGCTATTGTCTTTTAATAAGTATGATGAAACAGCAGGAGTTGCTATATATGAAATTGCATCAGAAGTTAAATTAATAACAGCAATACTATCTCTGTAATTTAAAGCTGCATAAAGCTTATTATTTGCAATAGCCAAGCCTTCTGGTCCACCTGGCAAAGCAATTTTGGTAACAGATTTTGTTGTTAAATCAATTTTTGCAATATATGAGTCTTCCATCAAATTCCAATCTGCATTACCCCAGCATGAAATGTAGGCTGTGTTTCCATTTGCTACAAAAAAACGAGGTTTTACTATGTCGGTTGAAATCGGATTTATTGAGGCTTTTAATGTTTTTGCATTAATTATATCTATTTTATCGCCATCATTAGACATTAAATATGCAATATCGTTATTAATTGCCATTGACTGAATGTTTGAAGCAAAATCTATATCGTTTGCTTTTTTGTAGTTATCATGCACTATTGACTTATTATCAATGTCGTAAATGCTAATTTCGCTGTTTAATCCGGGATATGTGCCATAATTAACAACATAGGCAATATTTTTAGCTGTACTTATTGGAGTAATTTCAGTTGGTTCGTCTTTTTTACAAGACACAAAAAATGTAGCTGCGATAATAGCTAACGCAATAATTTTGTTAATTTTTCTCATTGTTTTTAAATTTTAAGTTATTGATTGAATATTTAATACTAATTGCAAAATTTCGCCCAGGCATAGCATATCTCTCCTGATTCTGATATGCTTTGTCTAAAATGTTATTAATCTTGAAGTTTATTGAAAATATATGGTGTTTATAAATTAAAGTTTTACCAATAGATGTGTTTATAAGATAGTATTCTTCTAATGGCTTGTAGCTTTCGGTATATCTTATTCCTGTGTAAGAAGCTGAGCCGAATAATGTAAATCGTTTGTAATCAATTGAAATGAATGCTTTGCAAAGATGCTCAGGTGTGTAGATTAATTGTTTTCTGTCAGTTTTACTATTTATGTAGCTTTTAATTTCAGTAGCATTTGTGTAACTGTAATTTACACCTGAATTAAACTGTAATTTCAAAACCTTAAACCCAGTTTCAATGCTTGCTTCAATTCCCTTATTCTGAACTTTTTTTATGTTTTTTGGTCGCCATGTATCAACGTAAACCCACTGAATCCAATTATCAACAAGCATGTAAAAACCGGTTAAGCTTAATTGTATTTTGCTTTTCTTGTTTGTTAATTTGTACAAACTATTTAGCTCATAATTAATTCCTTCTTCTGGCAATAAGTCTGGATTTCCACTACTTGCCCAAAATCTGTCGTTGAGAGTTGGAGTTTTATAGCTTCTCGAAACAGAAAACTTATAATCCCAAAAGTGCTTTAATGAGGTTAATAACAAATAATTGAATCCAATTGATGGCGAAAAATTCAATTCATAATTACTAACAAAAACCTCACGCAGATTTATAGAACTTGTGAGCTTTTTAATAATCAGCTTTTTATATGAAATAAATAAATCTAAACGGTTTTCTCGAAGATTTTCTTTGTAGGCATATACTTCGGGTATTATATGCATGAAATTAACTCCGACATTAAAATCACCTTTAAAAAAATCAGAATTAAAATAATTCAAATTTGATATAATTGATTTCGTTGCAATTGTCTGGCTAGAGTCGTTGTCAAAAATTTGATAATCATAAATATAT
>MEND01000284.1:0-6536 GCA_001768975.1 Bacteroidetes bacterium GWA2_31_9
GTTGTCGGATATTGAATAAGTATGAACTGTATTTGCACCAAGTGTTGCCCCTGTAGGATTAAGTATTTGAACGTTTAAGTCTTCGTCGGGTTCTATTGTGCCATCATCAATAACAGTAATAGTAATGTATGCACGTTGACTGTCAGCAAGAATAGTTAATGTTGAACTATTTAAAGTAAAATCAATACCACCGCCAGTAGCAGAACCACCACCAATAGTTTGATAATCTATTGTTATATCCTGACCAGAAATTGCTGAAAGACTTACTTCAACTAATGCCGAAGTAGTGCTTTCATAAGCACTTGAACTAGTAGTTGTAAATTGAACTGTTGGCTGTGCATCATTATCATTTATTGTGTATGTATATGTAGAATTAATTCCAATATTTGAATTAGTAGGATTTGAAAGTGAAATTACAATTGTTTCATTTGCTTCATCAATTGCATCGTCAATAATTATAATATCGAAAGTGGTTGTTAAATTATTTATATTCACAGTTGCAGTACCCGAAGCTAATGTATAATCTTCGCCACTTCCAGTTGCAGTTCCTGATGTAACTGTATAGTCAACAGTTGTTGGGTTTATAGCATCAACAGAATTAATTTGAATAGTAACAGTGACAGGAGTAAGGCTTTCATCTCCTGAACTACTAACTGCTGAAAAGTCGATTTTTCTTAAATTATCATCATCATTAATTGTATAAGTATGTGAAGAGTTTGTGCTAATAGTTAGATTTGATGATGGATTATATAAACCTACTATAATAGTTTCGTCAGATTCTAAAACAATATCATTTACTATTGCAATATTAATGTTTGCCGATGTGCTACCTGCTGGAATTGTAATAAAACCATTTGGTAAATTAAAATCTGTACCACTTCCAATTGCAGAACCACCAGTTACAGTATAATTAACCGAAACATTTCTATTTAAAGTATAATTAAGAGAAACATTAAGTAATGCTGGAGTTGTGGCTTCGTTTCCATTTGATGATGTTATTGTAAACTGAATTAATGGTTTAATTATACCGAATGTTACATAACTTCCATCGGTTATGGTTACTCCATTTACTACATAGCTACCACCAGATAATGACATTGCATACTGAGTTGTTCCAGTGGCAAAATCACCGTCAGCATCTAACCATGCAACATAATCGTAATATTCAGCAGGTTTTGCAGGAAGTAGAGCTGTATCGAATGATAATGTAACTGTTCCAACATTATCCTTATCAACTCTCCATTCTCTTGCAATTCTGTAAGTGTTAATTCCAGTATTAGGGCAATCGGTAGTTGACCATGTACTTATATCTCCTGCATCGTGCCCGAATAATAAGTATTCATTATTTCCTAATCCACTTGCATTGCTTATTTTGAATATACCTGCTGAACGAGCAGCACTATGGAAATCGGTACTACTTTCTCTTCCAATACCTGCAACATCTTTTCCATTAAATGTGTTATATGCGTATTTATCATTAGAAATAGTGATTCCATATTTAGCAGCTAAATAATTTTCAACAATATTTTTTTGTGTTACATTTAAGGCTAATTTATATACAACTATCTCAGCCATTTCGCCTTTCAAACTCCATGCAGGAAGATTTTGTAGTGTTCCAATATTTAAATTTGTAAGTGCATTTGTAAAATTACCTTGTCCAGCACGTGGAGTTCCTACCGATGTTCCGTTTAAGTAATAAGTATGCGTTGAATTTCGTAATTGAGTGTGTATAGATGTATTAGGTAAAGCTCCAACATTATAAGTAACATCATTACCTCCGACACCGACTATACGAGAATAAGCAGTAGTTCCGGACATTAAATTTGAAACACCGGTATTATAAGTAGTCCCATTACTAATTTCAAAAAAAGCTTGGTCAGCATCGCCAGAGTTGTATTTAACAGCAGCAAAAGTAGTTACTTGCTGAGAATTTGTACCTCCAAAAATTCCTGAAAAAGAAGTATTTTGCAAATAATCATTAGTTGCTGCAATTCCATCAAAAGTTAGAACAGGTTGACTATTAAAACTTGCAGATGTTGAAGCAAATAATGGTTTATTTGCTAAAGTAAGCTGTGTAACATTATAGCTGTTTCCTGACTGGTCGTTCCATTGTTGTACTGTTCCACCATTTGTTGCAGTAGTTGTACCAGCATCTGAATATACTCCAACATCGCCTCTTAGCCAAAGTTTATTTGAAGTTTCGTCGCCAACTCCGCCAGGTCCTTTATAACCTAAGTTGTCATTGTCGGATAATGAATAAGTATGTACATCATTAACCCCAAGTGTTGCTGATACTTCGCCAGATAAAGTAATTTCTATAGTTTCGTCTGTTTCAATAGAACCATCGTCGATAACTGTAAAATCGATATTTCCAGTAACATCTCCAGCAGGAATTATTAATGTTCCATCAATAAAAAAATAATCAACATAACCTCCAGTTGCAGAGCCACCTGTAATATTATAATTAACCATTACGTCCTGTCCGGATGCATTTGAAAGACTAACTTCAACCGAAGCAGAAGTATTACTTTCATAAAAACTTGAAGTTGATTGTGTAAATTGAATCGTAGGCTGATTATCATTATCTTGAATAGTGTAAAAATATGTTGTATTTGTTCCAAGTGAAGCATTTGAAGGATTTGAAAGAGTAATAACAATATCTTCGTCAACTTCATCTATTGCATCTTCAATAATTGTAATATCAAATGTAGTATTTATGCTTCCTGCTGGTATTGTTGCTGTTCCTGATGCTAATATGAAATCAACACCTGAACCACTTGCAAAACCACCTGTTACGGCATAGTCAACGTAAGTTGGATTAAAAGCATCAACTAAATTTATTTCTATTGTTAAAGTTATTGGTGTAATATCTTCAGTATTAGTAGAATTTGTTGCCGAAAATTGAATATTTCTAGGATTATCATCATCATTAATTGTAAAAGTATGAATAGCTATATCACCAATTGTAACACCCCAAGAAGGATTAAGAAGATTAAAAACTATACTCTCATCAGGTTCAATACTAACATCATTAGTTATATCCACACTTATACTAGCAAAATTATTTCCTGCAAAAATTGTAATTGTAGTTCCTCCAGGAATTGAATAATCGCTTCCATTAGTTGCATCGCCACCAGTATTAAAAGAGAAGGTTATGTCGCTTGATAAAATATAATTAAGTGAAACATCAATACTTACAGGGCTTGTGGCTTCAGTTCCGTTAGAGTTGGCAAAAAAGAATTGAACTACAGGTTTAATTATTCCAAAACTAATATAATCACCATCATTTAATGATACTGTTGCTTCAATGCTTGCCCCATTAGTTGTTAATGGGTATTGAACTGCACCGCTTGTAAAATCGCCATCATCGTCTATAAACATTACATATTGAGCATATCCTACTGGTTTTACTGGCAATAAGGCTGTATCTGTAACAGCTACTTTAATAGTCCCAACATTATCTTTATCAACTCTCCATTCTCTTGCAATTCTTTGAATATTAATTCCTGCGTCAGGACAATCAGATGTAGTCCAAGTACTTATATCGCTTCCGTCATGTCCAAACAATAAATATTCATTATTACTAAGACCACTTGCATTGCTTATTTCCATAAATCCAGCAGATATTGCATCTGTGTTTGCTCCAGTTGCATCTTGCCCAATTCCTGATACATCGTTACCATGAAGTGCATCGAAAGCATATTTATCATTTGCCGAAAGTGTAATTCCATATTTTGATGACAAATAATTATCAACAATAATTCGTTGTGCATCGTTTAAAGCAGTATTATATACAATAAATTCTGCTATTTCACCCTTTAAACTCCATTGACCATAATTTTGAAGTGTACCAATATTTAAATTTGTAAGAGCGTTTGTAAAATTTCCTTGTCCATTTCTGCGACCTAACTCATTTCCATTAAGAAAATAGTAATGTCTTGAGTCGCTTGTACTTTTTATTTGTGAATGAATTCCTGTGTTGGGTATTGTAACTACACTTGTAACGTCATTACCACTGGTACATACTATTCTTGAATATAATGTTGTGTTAGATAATAAATTTGAAACGCCAGTATTATATGTTATTCCATTGCTGATTTCAAAAAATGCTTGGTCGGCATCACCAGAATTGTAACGAACTACAGTAATTGTTGTTATTTGCTGTGAACCTGCACCTCCAAAGATTCCTGAAAAAGTAGTATTTTGTAAATAATCATTTGTTGCAGTTATTCCATCGAATGTTAAAACTGGTTGATTATTAAAACTTGCAGATGTAGAAGTAAATAATGGTTGATTTGCCAATGTTGCTTGTGTAACATGATAGCCATTACCACTTTGATCGTTCCATTGTTGAACAGGGTCGCCATTATTTGCAGGAGTAACTCCTGCATCGCTATAGACTTCTGTCCCACCTTTTAGCCAAACTTTATTGCTTGTAGAATTTCCAACTCCACCAGGTCCAGTTTGTGCAAAAGAGTAGAGTTCTGTGAAAATTATCAAGCAAAGTATTAAAAAAAATAAAATTCTCATTTATTCAAAAATTAGAATGTTTAATTATTATTACGATTTTAAAAAAAATAGTTCAATCTATTACATTAATTGCTAAGTATATTACACGAAAGTCGTATAAAAAATGATTAAACTTATTTACACCAATTTTGTAATAATTTCAAATTCACAAAATCATTATACGTTGAATTTTTATTTAAGTTTGTTTTTTTTACATTAGACGTAAGTGTTAAGATTGTTATAATATTGATTATTAATATTTAACAAAATATAAAGCTGTTTTATGCAATTTTTTAAACAAACTTAATTATTAAAAATACACTTTTTGAATATTGTAATATGATATTTATCAATATTTTTAATGAAATAATAAACTCTTTAAATTTAAAAGATTTATAAATAGACTTGCGAATTTAAGGTTTTTAAAAATCACTAATAAAAAAGAGGAATTGCTTCCTCACTAAATGTCTGAAGTAAGGACTACTTGATAATCAATTTCTGAGTATTTCTGCCGTTGAATTTATCAGTGATTTTGATTAAATAAATACCTGATTTTACATTCGATAAATCAATCGAAAAATGATTTAACCCATTAGAAAGTTCATAATTTCCAGAATTTACAGTTTGTCCGATTATTGAACAAATCTCGACTCTAACATTTCCAAAATAATTACTGTTATTTACAATATTCAAATCAAGATTTCCACTTGAAAGAGGATTTGTGTAATTGAATGTTAAACCTGATGTTGATATAATTTTTTCAACTCCAACAGTTGGATTCATTACAATTTTCATTGTGACTGGCAGGTGATCAGAAACTGTATATAATGCATCAGAAATATTGGCAGAAACAACACCATTTGCCCCATCATTTATTGATTTATTATAATGGTAGCCATCTTGACCATATGCTTTATATGTATTATTTGCATAAGCAACTTTTAATGAACCATCTTTTACAGGGTTTGACATTAATATGAAATCAAATCTGTCGTCCATTCCACCAGGTGCTGCACAACCATTATCATCAGCATGAGTCGATTGAGTGTGAATATTTCTATATGTGTAACTATTGTTCCAATCTCCAGGAGTATTAATCGGATCGTTAAATTTTATATTAGAATTAGTATTAGCAACTAAGTTTTGAAATCCTGGTTCAGAACTTGTGTAGGTATTAAAATCACCCATAATAAAATAATTTCCAGAAGTGTTATAGTTAGCTGTTAACCAATTATTAATTTCATTAGTCATCGTTTCTCTGTCATCAATATCTTCTTGGTAACTTCCAGCTTTCAAGTGTGCTAAAATACAAATAATGTAAATATTGTCATTTGGATTTGCAGATAAGTATTTAAGTTTGATAATTTTTGTTTTTCGGACACTTGGTACAGAGTGAACAATGTTTTGTTCTAAAACAATAGAAAATTTATTAGAATTATAAAATAGCATATTAATAATTGATGTATTTGTTTCTGATTGATATGTAGAGTTTGAATAATATGTTATCCCATTTGTGTTTAGAACATTATTTTTCATTCGATTAACGTAGGTCATTTCGTCACCAAATTCATTTGTTGTGAAAATATCAGGCATTACATCCTTAATTATTAATTTAATCCCTGCTTCTTTTGTGTCAATATTGTTATTTGTTTGATTACAAGAAATATATGAAGTTGAATATCCTAATAAATTATAATGCATTACTGTAATTGTGTCTTGAGAAAATGCAATTGAGAAGGTAAGAAGTATTAACGCAATAATGTATATTTTTTTCATTTGAATTTTTTAAATTAAGCTTATAATGTAAAAATAATTTATTTAAGTACTTGTTCCAACACAATTGTCGATTATTTGATTAATGAAGAAAAAGTTTGGAGTTTAAAAATAGAAGTTAGAAGATAAATTGTTCAAATGTTCAAATGTTCTATTGTTCAAATGTTCTATTGTTCTATTGTTCAAATGTTCTATTGTTCTAATGTTCTAATGTTCTATTGTTCTATTGTTCTATGTGTTTTTTCTATGTTTCT
>MEND01000284.1:6577-11541 GCA_001768975.1 Bacteroidetes bacterium GWA2_31_9
GAAGTTAGAAGATAGATGATAGAAGTTAGATATTTTATCAACTAATCAACTTCCTAAAATCGTCTCCTGATGGATTTTGGAAAACTTTAAGGTCAAATTCGGGAATAATTGCTAAAATATGGTCAAAAATATCAGATTGTATTGCTTCGTATTCTTCCCATGATTGAATTTTACTAAATGCATAAATTTCAAGTGGAATTCCTTTTTCGGTTGATTGCAATTGGCGAACTATAAGTGTCATATCTTGATGAATATTAGGATTTTTCTTTATGTATTCATTCAAGTAAACTCTGAAAGTTCCAAGGTTTGTCAGCCTTAATCCATTTACTGTAACACTATAATCAATATTATTTTCCTTATTATAAATTTCAATTTCCGATTGTTTTTTTTCAAGATATTCTGATATAAATTGAACTTTCAATAATTTATTTGTTAAAGTTTCATCAAGAAATTTAACACTTTTCATATCAATATTTATTGAGCGTTTAATTCTGCGACCTCCCGATTCTTCCATCCCTCTCCAATTGCTAAACGATTCAGAAATAAGCGAATATGTTGGAATTGTTGAAATAGTTTTATCCCAGTTTTGAACCTTTACAGTTATCAACGAAATTTCGGTAACAAGTCCATCTGCATTTTTGCTTGGCATCGAAATCCAGTCGCCAATTCTAATCATATCGTTTGAAGAAAGTTGAATTCCACTAACAAGTCCAAGTAAAGGATCTTTAAAAACCAAAAGCATAACGGCTGTTATTGCTCCCATACCAGTAATTAAGTAAACAGGCGATTTGCCAAGCAATAGTGATAATATTAAAATACTTACAAATAAATAGATAATAATCTGAACAACTTGTATATAGCTTTTAATTGGATGATTTTTTGAAATCGTTAAAGTGTTATATATCTCATTAAGAGCTTTTAAAAAAGCATTTATAACTTTAGCTCCTACTATAATCATATAAATATATGTAAATTTATGTACCGGAAGTATAAACTGATGATAGTCGTAAAAAACTACATCTGAAAAATAGTAAATTAATAATGCTGGTACAAAGTGAGATAAACGATGAAAAACCTTTTTTTCGAGCAATATATCATCAAGTTTATTTGTCGATTTTTTGATAAATCTGCTAATTACTGAAACAATAATTGTTTTTGTAAGAAAGTTTAAAATTATTGCTGCCAATAACAAACATGCAGTTAATGTTAACATATTAAGCATATTAACATATCTGAAATCTAATCCAGTACTTATTAACCAATCTTTAAATAAGAATGCAATTTGTTCTTTCATTTAAATATAATATTAGTTATTTTTACTAAATAATATGAGTTCACTTTGAAAAGATTTATTTTTGCCACCAAAGCACAAAAACACAAAATTTCAAAATCTATAATGCAAAACGCTTTATTCCTTGTCCAATATTAATTACATTAAAATTTATTAAATAACCTAAACGCTTATTCGTTAATTTCATGTGGCTTAAAACTTGTGCTTCCCAGATAGGATTTACTAAATCCACAGCTTTTATTTCGCAAATTATTTTATCTTCTACTAAAACATCCAATCTTAAACCCTCTTCAAAGGTGATTCCATCGTAAACAACAGGAATGTCAATTTGACGTAAATACTTTAACCCTCTTTTTGTTAATTCATGACAAAAACAAATTTCATAAACCTTCTCAAGTAAACCTGGTCCAAGATTCTTATGAACTGTATAAGCAGCATCAACTATTTTTTTACCAATAATATTAAAGTCTTCAGATATTGGAACATATATTTTTTGGTGCAATTTTGTGTTTTCGTGATTTTGTGGCATTAAATTTTTTTTAAACGAAGTAAATAATTTTTATCAGCACATCAAAATATTATTTTATTGCTTTTTACTACATTTGCTAATATAATAGATAGTTTTCAAACTTCAAATGTACAAAAACATGTCAACACTTAAAATGCTATTTTTATTAATTATAGGATTTAATTTTCAATTATTTGGGCAAAATAATTTTGATAAATTTTTTACAAGTGCAACTTTAAGATTTGATTATAATCATGTTGGAGATTTTAAATCTGAATATTTTTACCCTGTTCAACTCAAAAAAGAGCCTTTTTGGGGTGGTACAAAAATTAATTTGATTGATGAATTTAATTATGGCGAATATCGCATAATGATTTATGATTCAGCGTCGAATCAATTAATTTACTCAAAAGGATTCAGTAGCTTATTTTATGAATGGAAAACCACAAATGAGGCAAAGGCGGAAACAAAAAGTTTTTACGAAACGCAAATTATTCCATTCCCAAAGCAAACTATAATATTAGAAATTCAAACCAGAAACAAAAAAGATAGTTTTGAACTAAGTTTAAAAAAATATATTAATCCAACTTCAAGATTTATTGTAAACGAAAATCCACAGAAATTTAATAGCATAAAAGTTCATTATTCAGGAAATTCTGCCGAAAAGGTTGACATAGTGTTTATTCCTGATGGATATACAAAAGACGAACTGAAAAAATTAAGAGATGATATGAATAGATTTTCAGGATATTTGTTCAACTCTTCGCCATACAAGGAAAATAAAGATAAGTTTAATATTTGGGCTGTGGAAGCAATTTCAGAAGAAAGTGGCACCGATTTACCTGACGAAAAAATTTGGAAAAACACAATAGCAAATTCAAGCTTCTCAACCTTCGACAGCGAAAGATATTTAATGACTTATGACATTAAAACCGTTAGAGATATTGCGGCAAATGTGCCTTACGACCAGATTTATATTATTGTAAATTCAAAAAAATATGGAGGTGGTGCAATTTATAATTATTACAATTGTTGCTCTGCTGATAATGAACTTTCGGAATTTGTTTTTATACACGAATTTGGACATGGTTTTGCAGGACTTGCCGATGAATACTACGACTCGCAAGTATCGTTTACAGATTTTTTTAGTCAGGATATTGAACCATGGTCGCCAAATCTTACAACATTAAAAAACTTCGACTCAAAGTGGAAAAATATGATGGATAAAAATACCGCAATCCCTACACCTGCCGATAATAAAAACTATAATATTATTGGAGTTTATGAGGGTGGTGGCTATGTATCAAAAGGAGTTTACCGACCTTACATAAATTGTTCAATGCACACAGCAATTGTTGATGGATTTTGTCCAGTTTGCAAAAGTGCAATTCAAAAGATGATTGATTTTTATACGAAATAATTATTTTATAGCCATAGATTACACTAATTTACTTAGATTTTTTGTAATTATTTAGGTGCTAATTATATCTAATAATCAAAGGTTTAATACAGGATTTACAGAGTGCTGCCATGAATTATTCCGATTTTTCATATGGAGAGTCTCACAGAGCTTTTTTGCCAGATAATTAACACTTTGCGTTTCTTCGTGAAAAACTTAGTGCTATTTTGCGGTTTATTATGTTACAATTTTCAATAAAGATTCTTTGATTTTAATTCTATCAATTTCTGAAACCGCCGAAAGACTTAATGGCTGATAATCTACAATTCCTGTTGGTGTTTTTCTGCTAAGTATTATTGATTCTTCACGATTGAAAAAAAACATCTTGATGCTGAATGATTTAAATGAGTTTTTTGGGATTTCATAAGCTTTGTATTTTCTTCCAATAATCAGCAGTGAGTAAAATCTGAAAGTAATTTTGTCGCCTTCATCAATATATTGAATAAAATAAGGTCGTTTTAATTCCCAGTATATCATAATAATCAGATAAATGGCAATAAAAAATCCTGCATAAAAATGCTTTGAAATATTAAACAAATAACTTTCAAAAATATTGGTTGAATAAACTAAAACAACTGGGACAAGAAATCCAATAGATAAAAATAATTTAAACTTTCGTATTGAAATTACATTTTTAATGTTTGAAATATTCATTTTACTTTCGTTTAATTTTCTTCTTCAAAGCTACCCAAATCTTTAAGCCCCACAAGAAAAACATTTTCTTTGCTTAAATAATCAACATCCAGAACCTTGAACCAGCCTCTGTTTTCCATTTTTTTTGGCATTTTCACCTCATCATCATCAAACCAGATGTTCATACCTTTTACTGGAATAAAGTTAAGTTCTTTCACTAAATCCTCAGTTTTTTCATTAAAGTACGATTTGAAGTCAAAAATTATTGTAAACATAACTTACTTATTTAAAGATTTATATACATTATTGCAACAATGTGCCAATCCCGACGAAGCGTTAATTGAAACAAACTCTATTGTTGAAAGTAATTCAGGAATAATACCATGTTCTTTTTTTGCAATTTTATGAAGAATTGCCAAAGAATGTGCTCTTACAGCTATCGCCTCCTTTTCTGACAATAGAAATTTAAAACAAGTATCAATTAGTTTTCCTAATAAGTTTTCATCATCATGCCACGAATAAATTCTCAGAATCCAAACAAAATTTCTTTTTACGCTTTCATCTTTTAGTGTTTCGAGACTAAATATTATTTTTTCAAAATATGGATTAATTAATGTTGGATATTTTTCAGCTAATAGAGCAACAACTCTGGAAGATCGCATTGCAAATTGTTTCTTTTGCAACATTGTATAATCATATAATTCGGCAAAAACTTTCGGGTTATTACCAATTTGCTCAACAGCTAAATCGGCAAGTTCTCTTGACGAATCAATAAATAATATATCAAAATCAAATTGCACTTTTCTAATTTTTCAAAGTATAAAAATATGCAATTTCTTGAAATAAAAAAGCCACACCTCAGATGAGATGTGGCAACAATTAACTATTAAGATACGAAAAACTATTTTTTACCTAAATAATCTGCAACGCCTGCTGCTGTAGCTTTCATTGCTGATTCGCCTTTGTGCCAGTTTGCTGGGCAAACTTCGCCAAATTGTTCAAAATGTTGTAATGCGTCAACCATTCTTAGAGCTTCGTCAACGCTTCTGCCTAGTGGCAAATCATTAACTACT
>MEND01000284.1:11583-18309 GCA_001768975.1 Bacteroidetes bacterium GWA2_31_9
CTGTATGCAACCGGAGCACCAATAAATGAAGCATTTCCATCATCATCATAATCATAATCGCCGGCTAAAACATCATAGTTTTCGGCAATTGTTTTTGATAAATCGGCTACTAATGGAAATTTAACTCCTTTAATTCCGCCATTTTTTAATTCGGTATTTAACCATGCCCAATGTGAAAATTCTGAATCAACAGAACAACCAACAACAGCCACATTACGAGCTTCAAATTCTGCAATTTTTTCTTGAAATGCAACGATTTCTGTTGGACATACGAAAGTGAAATCCAATGGATAAAAGAAAAATACTACATGTTTTTTTCCAATAAATTGCTCTAACGAAAATTCTTTAACTATTTCACCACCATTAACTACTGCTGTAGCTTTAAATGCTGGGGCTTTTTTTCCTACTAATGACATATTTTATAAATTTTAAAATGTTACTATTAATTTTCCACAAAGTTAAAAATATTTCTCTAAACAAATAAGTAATATAATACTTAAATGCTAATTTTAGTTAAAATAAAAAATAAAAGATCTAAATTTGTAAAAAAATAATTCAAATGAAAACAGCTTTAATTACAGGTGCATCAAGCGGAATTGGTAAGGAAACAGCTTATGTTTTTGCAAAAAACAATTATGATTTAGTTCTCGTTGCAAGGCGAAAAGATGTTTTAGAAAATATAAAAACCGATATTGAGTCGAGGTTTAAAGTAAAGGTTACAATTATTATTACCGACTTATCGGTTTTAAATAGTTCGAATGAAGTTTATCAATTGATTAAAGAAAAAAATATTGTTGTTGATGTTCTGATTAATAATGCTGGATTCGGAGTTAGCGGAAATTTTGCTGAATCTGATATTGAAAAAGTAACAGAAATGCTTTTATTGAATATGATTACGCTTACAAGACTTACAAAATTATTTTTGAAAGATATGCTAAACCTGAATTCTGGAAATATAATAAATATTGCATCAACAGCTTCTTTTCAGCCAGTTCCGTATATGGCTTGTTATGGAGCAACAAAGGCTTATGTTCTGAATTTTACTGAAGCAATTGCTTACGAATTAAGAAAAACCAAAGTTAAGGTTATTGCAATTTGCCCCGGAGCTACCGAATCAGAATTTTCGAAAGTTGCTGGAGTTGAAAATGCACTGATGTTCAAATCAGTACCTTCGTCAAAGGAACTTGGGCAATTTATTTTCGATAGTATGAATTCAAGCAAATATTCAAAAATTCATGGATTGAAAAATCGAATTTTGAAAAATCTTGGTTTATTTACTCCTCGAAGACTGGAATTGGCTGTAACTGCGAGTATTGTGAAATAGAAACTGATGATTTCATTGTTTTTTTACAAATTTCCTGATTTTTAATGAAATTGGAATTTTTATTATTTGAAATAAGCCAATAAGTTAAGGGATTGTAAATGATTATGATAAATTGGGTGGGAGTGCAAAAATTGGCAATAAAAAAAACAATATTTCATTGTATAATCTCATTAACTGCACATTAGTATTTGCGATATGAATGGTTTAATCATATAATTCTGTAATTCATTAAATTAACCAAATATAAAAACATATAATACATTGTTATTAATTGCAATTATTACGCATATTTAGTTATTTTTATTTTAATGAAAATTAAAAAGTAAATAATATTATAACTTACTGCATGTTAATAAATATAATGATTTTGTTTATAATTAATATTATGTATTGTTTTTTTCAAAATAATTAGTTTATAATTTTGATTTTAATTATTAACCTTAAATATTATTTAAAAATGAAAACAACAGTGAATCACAAAATAAATGTGATAATTTCAGAACCCAAAATTGAAATACCATTAAGTGCAATTCCATTAATTGCAAACATTACTATTCTATTATGCATAACGTGTTATAATGCTGGAAAAAACAAGAAAAATAAATTTTAAAATTATTTGTTATTTTTTCCTTTAAAGTTTTTTTTTGTTTTTAACTTACACCTTTCAGTTGTTATTTTAAAACTAACAGTTACAGACTGTTAGTTATTTACATTTAAATTCAGAACTTAAATATGCAGCGTTAAACACTATTTAGGATGTAAAGTATTTATTTTCTCTGTTCAAATTTAAGCAGTAAATCATTCCTCCTGTTATACTATCATATTTTAGATTAGGTAAATCAAGTACAATTTTGAAGTTTTCAGAATAAACTTTATTCAGATTGTCCTTATATTTTACTTTAATACTTATATTTAGTTCAGCTATTATTTTTTCAAAGAGATCAATTGGTCTCTCGTTGAACCTATTTTGAAAAAGAAATATTGTAAACGAAATAGCTGAAATAATTGAAGTTGGCAATACAATTTTGAAAAACTCATTACTGTCTTTTAATGGTAATATGTAATCAGTCTTTTGTTCAGTAAATGATTCAAAAGGGAAGTTACTAATAAATTCAATTTTTTCTCCTTTTCTTTTTTCTATCCAGCAAGAACTGTCAGAAATATTTACTTTAATTTGGGTATCAATTTTCTCTAATTCTGTTTTTAAAAATTCAAAAAAAGAATGATAATTGATTCCATACAAAATATTGACAAAAATGTCTTTGGCAATACCTTGTCCAACATTGATGAGCTTTATGTAAGGATTATCTCGACTAGATTCGTTTATTCCATTTTCATCAAGAGCTATACCTAATTGAAGTTTATTTTCAAAAAGACTATTATCTGAAAGAATAAAAAACTTACTGTTTATCGGGAATACATGTGGTTCAAAGATTTTTAGTCTTTGTGTTTTCATTTCTTGCAAAGTAAGATATATAATTATCAAAGTGATGATGGTGCATATAGCTACAATAATATCTATTAGTAATTCAATGTAAGTGTAATTCATTGCTCAAATTTGTTTAAGATTTTGTATAACAGATGAATTAAAAAACTCTTTATCGTAATGAAATTCTTTCATAAAATAATGAGCATTTTTTTCAATTATTTCAGAGCATTCAACTTCTGCAAACCATTCACATTTGTATTTACCAATTGTTCCTGTTTGACGGTTTAATTGTTCAGTTCTGATTTCAGGATGCTTATCTGTTTTTCCGATTTTAATTTTACCTGAAAATTCTGAATTTGTTAGTATGTAAACGTATTCCATATTAATTATTAAAATTATTTATTTTTTTGAACATTTCAATTACAAATCTCAAATCCCATTTTTTTGTTTCTTTGAAATCCACTTCTATGACAAATATAGACCCAAATAACGTATTAAAAATATTATTTGCAAAATTCACCAATTCAAATAATTGCTGATTATTTATTTCAGGAAAAATTCTTTCAGGGTCAGTATGAGCATAAACTTTATTTCTAAGTGTATCAATACTTTTAATAGTTTTTTTGTAATTCTTAAAATCTTCTTTGATTTGACTAACAGCTGTTAAAATATCTTCTCTTGATCTAAAAACGTCATCTTTATATCCCCTTAGATTACTCTTGTCGTTTAACAATTTAATTATGCTATTATCAAGAGATTCATTTTCAAGATAATTACACAGTTTTTTGAAATTTCTTCTCTGATTTTTATTATCATTTGAAAATAATTTTGCTAATTGTATTACAAGTACAAATCTTTGTTGATGTTTAAAATAATTAAAGAATTCATTACCTATCTCTGTAAATCCTTTAGATTTTTCAGTTTCAAGTATATTTAAATTTGTAACTGTAATATTTAAATCATTTATAATTGGAAAAACGTCATTTGCCCAATCTTTAAGATCTGTCGTTGTAATCATTTTTTGTATATTAAATAATTTTTAAAATTAATCAATGAAAAACTCGTAACCAAAAAAATCCTGTGAAAATAGATTTTCACAGGAATGTAATCAACTAATAATGAGCCAATAATTGTTTCACTATTTTTCACTAGAATTTTTTATTTGATTTATTAATTCACCCAATCCCCTCAAAAAAATCCCTAAAACTTATATTGTGAATTTTTAATAGTTTTTCTAATGTTTTAACCGTTGGGTTAGTTTTTCCTTTTTCTAACCGCCAATATTGAACTCTTGGCAAATCATTATCAAAAGCAAATGATTCGTAACTGGTATAACCACTTTTAATTCGTAGCTCTCGCAACTTATCTCCTATCTGATTTAATAAATTTTCATTCATGCCGAAATTTCAGAATTAAGTATCATATAAATTACTTCATATATGTAATTTCATTTATGATATTACATATATGATACTTTTATTTTATATATTTGTCTCAAAATTTATATTATTAATTTAAAAATTATTGATTATGAAAAGATTAAAACGTTATGTGTTACTTTTAGTAACGAGTTTATTAATTGGCTTAACATTTAATAGTTGCCAAAAAGAGCCAACAGCAACATTTACAGCATCTAAAACTACTGCCGAAATTGGCGAAAGTATTAGTTCTACAAACACATCAAAAGAAGCCAAAAGTTATGAATGGGCATTTGGTGATGGTGGAACTTCAACCGAAGATAATCCCTCACATTCATACAGTTCTGCTGGTAGTTTTACAGTTTCTTTAAAAGCAATTTCGAAAAATGGCAAAAAAACAGATGATGCTTCTGCAAGTATAACAATTACTACAAGTAGTGCAAATACACCAGTTGCAAACTTTTCATTTACAGGCGATGGCGGTGCTGCACCACGAACCGTTACATTTACAAATACATCTACTAATGCAACTTCATATAGTTGGAATTTTGGTGATGGTGGAACCTCAACAGAAACCAATCCCTCTCATAATTATACTACAAATGGAACATTTACAGTTCAATTGACTGCAACTGGAGCAGGTGGTTCAAATTCAGTTTCAAAAACGGTAAATATTACAAGTTCAACAAGTGTTCCTGTTGCAAATTTTTCATTTACAGGCGATGGAGGTACTGCTCCTCGAACCGTTACATTTACAAATACATCTACTAATGCAACTTCATATAGTTGGAATTTTGGTGATGGTGGAACCTCAACAGAAGCTAATCCTTCTCATAATTATACTACAAGTGGCACATTTACAGTTCAATTAACTGCAACTGGAACAGGTGGTTCAAATTCAGTTTCAAAAACTGTAAATATTACAAGTTCAACAAGTTTACCAGTAGCAAGTTTTACATACACAGGAGCTGGGGGTTATGCACCATGTACGGTAACTTTTACTAATACATCTACAAATGCAACTTCTTACAGTTGGAATTTTGGCGATGGAGTTACTTCAACATTATCAAATCCTTCTCATGTTTATTCTTCAAGTGGCTCTTATACTGTACAATTAACAGCAATGAGCTCTAGTGGTTCAAATACTAAAACAGCGACGATTACCGTTTTGGCAAGTGTACCAGTCGCTAACTTTACATATACAGGAGCAGGTGGGTATGCACCTTGTACAGTTACTTTTACAAACTCCTCGACTAATGCAACTTCGTATAGTTGGATATTTGGAGACGGAACTACTTCTACTTTGGCAAATCCCTCACATACATATACTTCTGGTGGCACATTTACTGTTCAATTAACTGCAAATGGTTCAGGAGGTTCAAATTCTAAAACTGCAACTATAACTGTTATTTCAGCACCAACAAAATGCAAAATTTTGAGTTGGAAGCTTGTTGCAATGCCTTTTTTAGATTCAAATGGTTCAGGATGGGATCCTTATAACGGTCCAGATGTTTTTATAAATTTAGAAGATGCTGGTACTGGAGTTTTTATTGATGGTGAGAGTGGAAGAGTTAATGATATTACTCAAAGCAGTTTACCACTTAGTTGGACAATTACAAATGGCTACTTAATTTCAGATTTAAGCTTTCAATATTATTTAACCTTATATGACTATGATACTGCTGATCCAAATGATATGATAAAGTATTTAGGTTTTAAGGCTCAAAATTTTACTTCGTCTTATCCAACTACAATTCAATTATCAAGCACAGATAATACTGTAAAAATAGATTTAACTGTTCAATGGCAATAAAATAAACTTAACTAATTTTCAAAGCCACTCAAATCAGAGTGGCTTTTTTTTATTAATTAAATTAAAAAGAAAATATAAAACATTAATAAAACCTAAATTCAAGTAATTAATGCAACTTTTTAATTTACCTGTGCTTTCACTAAATCAGCAGCTTCTTTTAATGTAATTGCAGAAAATACATGTAAGCCAGAATCATCAATAACTTTTTTTGCAACATCGGCACCATTTCCTTGAAGGCGTACAATAACAGGAATATCAATATTTCCAATTTTTTTGTATGCTTCTACCACTCCGTTTGCAACTCTGTCGCAACGAACAATTCCGCCAAAAATATTAATTAAAATAGCTTTTACGCTTGGGTCTTTAAGAATAATTCTGAAACCGGCTTCAACAGTTTCGGCATTAGCAGTTCCGCCAACATCAAGAAAGTTTGCAGGGTCGCCACCCGAAAGTTTAATAATATCCATTGTTGCCATTGCTAAACCTGCACCATTAACCATACAACCAACATTTCCATCAAGTTTAATAAAGTTAAGGTTATATTTTCCGGCTTCAACTTCTGTAGGGTCTTCTTCTGATAAATCTCTCATGTCGGCATATTCAGTATGACGATAAAGTGCATTATCATCAATATTTACTTTTGCATCGGCTGCCATTACTAAATTATCGGAAGTTTTGAAAACAGGATTAATTTCAAATAATGAAGCATCACTTTGTTCGTAAGCTTTATATAATCCTGTAA
>MEND01000284.1:18334-18744 GCA_001768975.1 Bacteroidetes bacterium GWA2_31_9
TTTGCCTTCTAAACCAAGTGTTAGAGCAACTTTTCTTGCTTGAAATGGAAGTATTCCAAAAGCTGGGTCAATTTCTTCTTTATGAATCAAATGAGGAGTTTCAGCTGCAACAGTCTCTATATCCATTCCTCCTTCAGTAGAATACATAATAATGTTTCTTCCAGTCTGACGATTAAGTAAAATACTCATGTAATATTCATGAATTGGACTTTCGCCTGGATAATAAATTCCTTGTTCGATAAGAATTTTATGTACAATTTTTCCTTTTGGTCCAGTTTGGTGAGTAACCAAGTTCATTCCTAAAATTGCTTTTGCATGATTTTCAACATCATCGTAAGATTTTGCAATTTTTACTCCGCCACCTTTTCCTCTTCCACCTGCGTGAATTTGAGCTTTTACTGCCCATGTAT
>MEND01000284.1:18754-18896 GCA_001768975.1 Bacteroidetes bacterium GWA2_31_9
TTTATCAGCGATAGCTCTTGCTGCCTGTACTGCTGCTTCAGGAGTGTCGGCAACTATTCCTTCTGGAACAGAAACGCCATATTTTTTTAAAATTGATTTACCTTGATATTCGTGAATATTCATAATTTTGTATGTTAAATTG
>MEND01000285.1 GCA_001768975.1 Bacteroidetes bacterium GWA2_31_9
CTTTTTTACATTCTGCTTCTAATGTAGCTTTATCTTTTGCCGATTTTTTTCCACAAATAATAAATGCTGCTTTGCCATTTTCAAAACCAAATAAAACCTCTGCTTGACTTTTAGTTGGTATATATGAAACCAATTTTTCAACTGTAGCTTCATTAGCATTAAGTCCACCTGAAACTACTCCATTTGAGGCAATAACCAAGACCAAAGGTAATGGAGCACCTGCAAGCCTGTATTTTGAAATCAAATCTGCATTGGTTTTATCATCTCTGTCTAATTTAATAACAGTGGTGTTTTTGTCCTTTTTTGAAGCATCAGTAGCAATTTTTAAAAGAGCTTCTGTATCTTTCGCCAACTTATCGGTAACAACTAAAAAGATTGATTTACCTGCTTTTTGAGCTTTTTCAAGTTCAGCTTTAGTGGTTTGAGCAAAAATGCTTGTTGTAATAAACAAAACACAAATAATTAGCATTGAAATTTTTTTCATTTTTTAAAATTTAAGTTTAACATTTACACATAAAATCTGAAATTGTGCTTTGTAAAAAAGCATTATATTTTTCTCTAATTTCATTCAATTTTAGAATATCAAGGCAGTAGTGAATTTTCATTCCGTCGATTGTTCCTTTTATTATTCCAGCTTGTTTTAAAATTTTCAGATGTTGCGATACAGTGCTTCTGGCAATTGGTAAATAGTCGGAAATATTTCCTGTTTTTATTTCTTTTTTATCGGCTAAAATCTGAATTATGGCAATTCTTGCAGGATGCGAAAGAACTTTAGCAAATTCGGCAAGTTCCTTTTGGCTTTCGAGAAATTGTTCTGTTTTGTTATTAGTCATATTATTGTTTATTGTCGCAAACATACGACAATATATTTTTAAAACAATATTAGTTTATACAAATTTAACAAAAAATGCTGTGTACAAATTGTACACAGCATTGTTAAAGTAATTACATCATTTAATAACAAATGCTTAATCGCTGTTGAATTTTTATTTCAATAAATTAATTCTAATAGATTTCATAAAATTACCAGTTGTTAGTTTTGCTAAATAAATTCCATTAGCAACTTCTTCTCCGGCATTGTTGTTTCCATTCCAAGTAAATTCATAAGTGCCAGTATTCATCATATCAGAATCAATAATAGAACTAACTAATTTACCTTTAATGTCGTAAATTTCTAATCTAACTCTTTCGTTGGTTGGAATTGAAAATTTAATAGTTGTTGATGAATTGAAAGGATTGGGATAAGCATTATCTAATTCGTAACCATCTGAATTTCCACTAATTTCTTCTACTTTAGTATGGAATGTACCGTCTGAGTGACAACTAACGCACTCCATGTGAGTCATTACATTGTTAGCAGTAGAAGCTGAACCGTGACATGATAAACAACTTGCATTGGTTGAAGGGTCAGCAAATGTTCCAACAAAAGTTGACGCATAATATGCATTAAGTATTTCTACAGTTTTTGCAGCAATATCACCCGCAATTCTTGCACATCTTTCTTTTCTTTCAACATCAGATACTTTTTTGTTTGCTACTAAACACCATTGACTTACAGATTGATGACATAAAGGGCTTCCTGATACATTTTGAGGAAGAGTTCCTGTATAGTTCTGAACGGTATATGTTGCTGCATTTGCTGCATCTGTTGGCAAATTTTGAGTTGTGTACCAACCCCAAAGTTCATTAATTAACGCAACAGATGGGTCTTTTGCAACAGTTAAACTTATTAATGCAGCACCACCATTGATAGCTCCACATAATGAACCCCAGCTTACTCCGCCACCACGTCCAAAAAGCATAACTTCAATAGGAAATTCTGTCCAAGGAGCACCAATTCCTGTTGATAAAGATTGACTAATTCCGCCAAAAACACCTGCACAACAATCTTTTCCACCCCAGTAAAGTGTATGAGCATTTAATCTTGCAACTTCTGGGTCTAATGTTATGTAAGGATATGGCCATGTATATTGTACTTGTTTAGTTTCGGCATGAGCTTGGCTACCATTTAATAATTCAAGTGCCGAAATTCCTACAGCAGCACCAATTGCATATTTTGATGTATTTATCAAAAAGTTTCGACGAGATAAGCCTTTTTTTTCTTCAATTTTTGGTAAATTTTCTGAATTCATATTTTTTCCTCCTAATTTTTAGTTAATTTTCTATGCAATTACTTTAAAAGATTAATATTATTCAACATAAATGCTGTGATTTATATCACACACTATGTGATGTTGAGCATTACTTTTTTATATTTGAATATTATTAGATTAAAATATGAATATTGAGAAATGCGAATATTGTAAAGCTAAAGATAATACAGCAGTAAAAGTATTGTCTAATAATGAATTAGAACTTCTTCAGAAAAACACACTTCAGCTACATTTAAAAGAAGAAGTTGAAGTATTTAAGCAGGATTCTGCATCATCAAATATTTTTTATTTAAAAGAAGGTATAGTAAAATTGACCGTAAAGGGAAATCACAGAAATAAAATTATTAAAATTATTAATTCACCAAATTATATTGGATTGGCATCGTCTTTAGGGAGCTCTATTTTTAATTTTTCAGCAATAACGCTTACTAAATGTGTAGTTTGCGTTACTACTTTAGAAACTTATCAGAATTTAATTTTACAAAACAAATATTTTTCACTTGAAATAATTAAACACCTCAGTGAAAATGAGTTAACTCAATATAATTCATGTGTGTGTCTGCTACAGCAAAATTTGAATGGAAGATTAGCAAGTTGTTTAGTAAATTTTTCAAATAATATTTATAAAAGTCCTAAGTTTGAAATAAATAGAAAAGACTTGTCAGATATTATCGGACATTCGAGAGAAAATATCAGCAGAGCAATTTCTCAATTAACCAAAGACGGAATAATTAATATTGATGGAAATTATATTGAAATAATTGATTCATTAAAATTAGAAACAATCGCAAAAAAAGGCTAAAAAATAACTAGTCCAGATTAAATTCTTTTGACAATTCTTCAAAAGAATAATAACCCAAATGTCGAAAATATTCTTTTCCACTTTTATCAAGTAAAACTTGAACAGGAATCATAGTTATATCAAAATGTTCTTTGATTTTCATATTCTCAGCTTTGGTTACATTATAAAAAATAACATTAACCTTGTTTTTGTATTTTAGCTTTACCTCATCCAAAACTTTTTCCATTTGTTTACATTCTCTGCAACCAGTTGAGCCAAATTCAAGAAAAGTAAATGAGTATGTCTGTTTATTTTGAATGTAGTTAAATGTTTTTTTAATAAATGCACTTATTGAATCTTGATATTGAATATTATAATTCTTTATCTGATTTTTTGGTACAAATTCATAAATCGAATTTTTAAATACAAATAATGCAAATAAAACAGACAAAGAAAAAATTATAAAAAAAACATTTAGCCACCTTTTCGACATGTCTTTATGATTACATCAAACATGCTTTTTCATATACAGCATTAACATTTTCACTTGTTACAGGAGTTTCTCCTTTTTTGTAACCTAAATCAGTTAAGCGTAAATATATGTAGTTTGCAAAACCTGCTTTGTCGAGGATTTTTTTTCCGCAATCTACAGGGCAACCGTCGAGCATTAAAATGTTTTTGGTTTTGAACACTTCTATCGATGGCTTAATTTCGGCACCAACTACAGCAAGACAATTCATTTTTCGTACATCGTTGTCTCTTAATTTACGGGCAACTAAATCGGTAATTTGACCTAAATCACAAGCACCCGAACAAGCTAATACCATGTAATTATCAACACTACATAGGCATGATTTTTTTTCTTGATTTTCCATATAATTTATAAAATTAAATTAAACAAATAGCCTAAAAGAATTATAAATAAAGTAATTACACCAAAGAAAATTCCAATAAGTTTCCATTTCATAACTTTTTTAAGTAAAGTTGCTTCGGGTAGTGATAAACCAACAACAGCCATCATAAATGCAATTGCTGTTCCGAGTGGAACTCCTTTTAAAACAAAAACCTGAATAACAGGAACAATACCAGCAGCATTTGCATACATTGGTACAGCTAAAATTACAGCAAGTGGAACTCCATACCATTTTTCAGCAGAAAGATATTCGGTAAAAAAATTCTCTGGTACATAGCCATGCATTGCTGCACCAATAGCAATTCCAATTATTACATAAATTAAAACTTTTCGTACAATATTCCAACCTTCATTTATTATAGAAGGCAATCTTTCAATAAAAGGGGTTTTATCTGATTCCCATTGTTGAGATTCAATTTGAGAATTTGATTGAATTTCTTTTACCCAGTCGGTTAAAAGTGATTCGAGTTTCATTTTTCCGAGGATGAAACCGCCTATCATTCCCATTAATATTCCGCTTATTGCATAAGTTAATGTAGCTTTTACACCAAATGCTCCTAAAAACATTGCAACAGCAACTTCATTAACCAATGGAGATGTAATTAAAAATGAAAAAGTAACTCCAAGCGGAATTCCACCTTTTACAAAACCAATAAATAAAGGAATTGATGAACATGAGCAAAATGGAGTAATAGCTCCAAAAAATGATGCAAAAAGATATTGTAATCCATATAATTTTTTTGTTGTCAGATATACACGAAGTCTTTCGATTGGGAAATAGGCATTTACAATACCCATAAGAGAACTAATCAAAAAAAGCAATATCAGAATCTTTATTGTATCGTAAATGAAAAAATTGATAGATGCTCCTATATGAGAAGAAGAATTGAGGCTAAATAATTTGTATGTTAAATAATCGACTAAAGGTTTTAAATAAACATATAGAGTTACTAAAGCAAAAACAATTAGTAAAATTGAAATTAAAATTTTGTATTTATTCATTTTTTATATTTTGATTAGTAGTTCATTATCAAAGAGTTTGAGGTTTAGCTTCGTTGAGCTCGCAAGCTCGGTTGAAGTTGGCTACGTAGTTTCTTTTATTGCAGGGCTTGTTCCGATTTATCGGAAGACGCAAAGTCGCAAAGTTTTATTTTTTAAATATTACATTTTACTTCTTAAATTTTACATTAAATTGGGTTTGAAGTTGGCTACGCAGTTTTTTTTTACCACTAAAACACTAAGAACACAAAGGTTCACTAAGGTTTATAAATATTCCATTTTACATATTAAATCGTATATTTTTTATGTTTCTCTGAGTATATTTTCTTTGTGGTATTTGCGGTTAATTGTTTCATGAGATTTTAAACAAAGAATATTTTTATGTAATATAAGCCAACAAGTATAAAAATTATGGCTACCACTCTTCTGAACCATTTTTCAAATATTTTGACTTTATTATAAAACCCTCCCAAACTTGAAAGACTAAATGCCAATAAATAGGCAACAATTATTACTGGTAAACCGGTTGCAATTGCAAAAACAAAGGGCAAATACAAACCCGACACACTTGAAATTGTTATGGGAATTAACATTCCGAAATACAAAACTCCGCTATAAGGGCAAAAAGCTAACGCAAACACAACTCCCAATAGAAATGCAGACCACCAATTGCTTTTATTTGAATTTTCAACTTTTTCGGAAAGTTTAGAAAATCCGGGAAATTTAATTTTAATAAAATCGAACATTAAAATTCCAACAATAATTAATAACGGTCCAAGAAATTTTTCTCCATTCGATTGAAAAAGTTTTGCT
Source organism: Bacteroidetes bacterium GWA2_31_9 (assembly GCA_001768975.1). Classification (GTDB taxonomy): domain Bacteria; phylum Bacteroidota; class Bacteroidia; order Bacteroidales; family GWF2-33-38; genus GWA2-31-9. The sequence continues at coordinate 5,660 of MEND01000285.1, forward strand.
ATATGAAACTTACTTGCACCAAAATAAAGAATTACTCCAAGAGTTGTATATGTGAAAGCTCTGCCGAGTGTGTACAAAATTCCATTATAAAAAATTCGGCGTTTATTCTCAATATCTTTACTAATAAATCCAATAGCAGTAATGTTAGTTGCTAACGGACAAGGACTTATTGCAGTCATAATGCCTAGCAATAGTGCTGAAAGAAAAGGAATATTTGTTGATTCTAACCAGTTTTGTAATAGTTCCATAGTCTAGGTTTGAGGTTCATTTATCTATTGTTCTATTGTTCTATTGTTCTATTGTTCAATTGTTCTAATGTTCTACTGTTCTATTGTTCTATTGTTCTATTGTTCTATTGTTCTATTGTTCAATTGCTCTATTATTCTATTGTTCAATTGTTCTAATGTTCAATTGTTCTAATGTTCAATTGTTCTAATGTTCTATTGTTCTATGTTCAATTGTTCTATTGTTCTACTGTTCAATTGTTCTAATGTTCTAATATTCTAATGTTCTATTGCTCTATTGCTCAATTGCTCAATTGTTCTATGTGTTTTTTCTATGTTTCTATGTGGCTAAGAGAGGTTTGAGGTTCAGTTGATTACAAGTACTTTCTATATCAATTTATTTTTTAATAATATCAGTCAATTTTACTTTTAATTCTTTGACAAAATCATCTGGCTTTGAGGCTTTTTGAAATGCCCAATTTGAGAGGTCTTCGGTTTGCAATTCTTTAGAATTATCGTAAACTGTAATTGCCAGAGTTGAACCATAAGCTTCGTATTTTTTTACTAAAGTTAAATTCTCAATTTTATCGCTGTTAAGAATATACAAATCAATTGTTCCGTTGTTTAATTCGGTTTTAAAATTTTCGAGTAAGGTTTTTCTTACATTGGCTTCAATTGAGTAACAAGTATGACATCTTTCAGTTATATGAAAGTAGTAAACTTTTACTTTTGTTTTTGATGGATTGTTTGATACAATTGTGTCGCCAAAATGTTGGCTAAAAGTAAAAATGCTGTTTAAAATTAGCATTAGAAAAATTAAAGTTGTTTTCATGTGTTTATATTTTAGTATTTGCCTGATATTGATTAGCTTAATGTTTTTGATTTTTGCCACAGATTACACTAATTTTACTCATAAATTATCTATTTTTAAAGGCATTTCCCGAAATAAATTCGGGACAAGCTGTGAGTCGCTTCGCTATATTCACAAATTTGTTTCACAGATTTTTTTCTTTAATTAACATCGAAAAAACAACCTTTGGTTGTTTTAAATCTGTGTAAATTTCCCGAAGTAAATTCGGGACAAGTCGTGCAATCTGTGGCATATTCTTCTTTATAATCATCTTCGGTTGGTGTGCTTATTATTTAATTCGCTCATGTCAATTTCATGTGTTTATAATTTTATATTTATCTGATTTTGATTAGATTAATGTTTTTATTTTTTGCCACAAATTGCACTAATTATCACAAATTTTCTTCACAAATTAAACAACCTTTGGTTGTTTCTAATCTGTGTAAAGGTCTTCTATAATCATACAATTGTGTGTCTTTTTTAATCATGAATGTTTCATTTGTTTGATGTTTTTTAATTATTTTAAATATTCAGTTATTTTTTCTTTTAATATAATAACAAATTTTTCTTCTTTGCTACGGGCATATTTAAAACCATCGCCAGTTAAATCGGTAGTGGTTTCAGTTTCGTTTACAACCTGAGTTACAAATAGGGCAGAGCCAAATGCCTGATATTTTTCAGCAATTGAAGCATTTTCATTTTCATCAACATTTAGAATTTTCCTTTCGATTAAGCCTTTTCTTAACTCTTCGGCAAAATAAGTGTTTAAGGTTTTTGTTGTAGCTTCCTCAATAGCAACACACGATGGGCAGCGATTTGTTAAATGAAAATTATAAATTAAAACTTTTTTAATTATATTTTTTTCATTCGGACTGCTTTCTTGAATTGAGCTACTTACTTTGTTGCTATCTATGCTTAAAACTGAATTTAATTCAACATTATTTTGACTAGAATTGCATGATAATAAAAATGTTGCAATGATTACAATTTGGATTGAAAGATTTAAAAATTTCATATTTTAATATTTAAAGATTTATAATTCGTTATTTCGAGTAATTACGAAATGAGTTTTAAAAAAAATTATTTCATAAATGATTTTAATAATGTTTTGGCGATTTCCCAGTTTTCGCGATTTACACAATACTTAATTTGAGGTGGTTCAATATTTCCCTGAATTAATCCTGCATATTTAAGTTCTTTTAAATGTTGCGATAGGGTAGAGCGTGCAATTGGTATATCATCAATCATTTCGCCACTTGTGCAACAGGCATTGAGTCCTATTAATTTTTCCATAATATAAACTCGGGCAGGATGACTTAGAGCTTTACAAATTCTTGCAATTTGCTCATGTTGAGCTGTAAATTTTGGTTTTGTTGCCATGAAATTAAAGATTTTTATTAATTATATCTTTTAACTCACTAACAGCAGGAACTCTTCCGCTTAAAACTACTTTATTGTTTATTACTAAACCTGGAGTTCGCATAATTCCGTACGACATAATTTTTGTAATATCCTCTTCTTTAATAACATCAGCAGTAATATTTAACTCAGCTAAAGTATTAATAACTGCTTTTTCCAGATTTTTGCAATTCGAACATCCTGTTCCTAAAATTTTAATTTCCATAACTTAATATAAGTTGTTTTTATATTTCGCAAATATACGAAATGGAAATTACATATTAAAAATATTTACATTTATTTTAATGAATTCTGCTTTGAAACATCGTATTTCGGAATGTTAAAAAATATTAGTAACTAATCAGTATAATTAAATCGCTAAAATACAAACACATGCCACAGATTCACAGATTAAAAATATACAATTTATTTAGAATTTTCTCAGATAAAACAACCTTTGGTTGTTTTAAATCTGTGAATCTGTGGCAATTATATTTTAAAATAGAAACTGATTAGTTACAAATATTAATACCTTTTGCCAGATAGAGCATGTTTATAAAAAGCCCAAAATTGTTCTTTTATTTCATCTCTTACTCTGCGAAATTCGTTCATTATAAATTCATCAGTTCCAACAGCAAATGAAGGATCGTCGAAACCTATATGAACTCTATTATTGACATATCCAAGAAAAGTTGGACAGTTTTCGTGTACTCCACCGCAAACTGTAATAACAAAATCCCAAACTTCGTGTAAGTATTTATCAACCTGATCGGAAGTATGTTGACGAATATCAATCCCTACTTCATTCATAACTTCAATAGCTTTTTCGTTTAACTTGCCTGAAGCTTCTGTTCCAGCTGAATAAACAATAAGATTTTCGTCAAAAGATTGCAAAAAACCCTGAGCCATTTGACTACGACAACTATTTCCTGTACATAAAATCAATACTTTCATCATAGCTTTTTTAAATGCCAATTTTTGTTCTTAAACGATAAACTTTCAATTATGGTTTCAATATTTTCTATGGTGGCTATTTTATCTGCAAAATTAAATAAATCTTTGTTTTTTTCAAGTTCATTTTTACTGTTCAATAATATAAAAACACCAGGTTTAATAATCTTTCGCAATCGTGCTGATTCACAAATAATTAAAATATCTTTATTAATGTGTTTTAATAAAAAACTAATGGCTTCTTCTAAAAAATCATCTAAAACTTGAACAAAATATACTTTTGAAGCTCCATTTTTTAACATTAAAGAGCTATCTTTTTTTGTGTTAATGTTATTTTCCTCGGATATAATATAGTTTTCATTCTTTAATATTATAAATTCCTGATTTACATCATGAAAATGAGGTGTGATTTTTATTGCAATAATTTTATGCTGAAATGAAAATTTCTTAAGTATAGAGCAAATGAGAGTCGTTTTTCCAGTATTACGACCTGTACCTGAAACTAATAACAAATTGGGATATTCTTGCACTATTTACAAATTTATAATTAACAACAACCAATATCTCCATCACAGCCACAAGTAGGTTCTGTTCCATTGATAAAACCCATAATAATTCCAGCCGAACATCCAACTCCTGACTTAACTGTTATTGCTTCATCGGGGCAGTTTTTTGCACATGCTCCACATTCCATACATAAGTCTTTTTCAACTATTTGTGATTTCTTATTTTTCAACTCAAAAACTCCATGTGGGCATACAATTACACACATTGAGCAACCTGAACATTTGTCCTGATTTAACTCTAGTGTTACTACATTTTTTAAATATGTTAAGCCCATTTTATTTAGGATTTAGGATTTTACAATTTTCTAACATCAATCATCTAACTTCATTTTTTCAAATAAATCTCATAATAATCCACATAATTACTCCTGTGGCAAAAAATAAAATCTGTATCGGAACAAATATTTTCATTTCTTTTTTAACTCCTGATAATGAGGTAAAAGTAGAAGAACCTGTGAAATTCATTGCAATGAAAGAAACAATGGCAGAGTTTATTAAAAACCATGAAATGTTTTCAATTATATTGCTTCCCATCATTTTTAAATAAAAAATCAAAGAAGATATAATTATACCTAAAATCAATCCCTTAAATGCAAATTCTTTAACAGGAATCCATGGCAATAAAACGGGAGTTAATACTGTTCCAACAAAATATGATGAACATAAGTTTGTTACAAGAATTAAGCTGTAATTCCATGAATTATTTACTGCAAACGATGCATCTGAAAATCCACTTAGAATAAATAACGATGCAAAAACAAACAAGAAATACTTTAAGTGACCTACAACCTCAATTGGTGTTAATTTTAATCTGTCGAAAAAAGGGAATTCAACTGTTCGCATTTTTTTGTCTGAACGATAATTATTTTGTAAATAATCCTTTATGTCAGACGCTTTTACAGGGCCATATTTAACATTAAAACCTGTTTTACTTTTCACTTCATGAGCAGAAATACCAACTGCTCCTAACTGAGGAATTATCAATCGTTTATGTTCAACAACTGAGTTAAGTGAAAAATTTTTAATTTTTGAAATAAGTTCTTTAGTTCCAAATGTTCCTTTTCCGGCTGCACACCAAACATTTACACCTTTTGTGTCGAGAACTAAAATCCAAGCATTTAAACCATTTAGATTTTTCCGTAAATGGTCGAAACTTAGTTTGTAATTTGCCGAAACAAACACATCTGATTGTGAATCAGGATTTCCAACGGCATATAATCGAGGTTCTACATTATAGTTATTGCGGTTTATATCCCAACGAGCTCTCATTGCTCCAATAATATCTTTAGAATTAAGTATTGTAGATACTATTGGAATTTTTTGATTTGTTTCGATATAAGCAACTATATAATACATTGTTTAAAAGGAATATATTAAATAAAAACCTGTTAAAAGCATAATTGCTCCTGCAACATAAGTGATAATTTTTCCAGTATTTTTCATTGATTCAGAAATCTTCGAGAAACTCATTTGAATTCCTGCAATTGCAATTGTATATGGAATTGTATGTCCGATGGCAAATGCAACAAGAATTATTACTCCCCAAAGAACGCTTGCTTTAATAAATGCTGCACCAAATAAAATTGGCAAAATTGGATTGCAACAAGCCGAACACGACATAGTAATTCCACCAGCAATAAGACCTAAAATTAATCCCGGAATAAATCCTTTTTTATCTGATTGGTAATTTATTGAAGGCATTTTTATTGGCACAAGTCCAAGAGCTAAAAGACCAAAAATAATTAATATTACAGCCGAAAGAAGTTTCCAGTACGAACCAATAGATTCTGCAACTGCAGAGCCAATAAAGCCTATTAATGCACCAACTAAAGCCAGTGAAAACACCGAACCAATAAAAAATGCAACATTAAATGATATGATTTGCTTTTTTGAAGATTTTACAGAAAAACCTGTTGCATATCCTGCTACTGAACCAATTATTGCATAGTTACAACATGATGCAAAAGTTGCAATAAATCCTAACAAAAACGACGCAACAATTATTGTTACAGAGCCTGAATCAGAATTTATTACCTGATTAATCCACTCATTCATGTGTTACTTCTTTGGAAGGACAACATGGCTTTTCACTAGTTGTATTTTGGCCTGCACAAGCAGGTTTATCTTTAGCACAATCAACTTGTTCTTTATCAGGGCAACATGAAACACCTTCTTTTGCATTACTTGCCTGAATTTCGGGTGAAGCAAAAAATAGTTTATACACAATTAAAAAAATTGCTACTCCAAGAACTGCGAAAAATATTATTTTACCTGTAATTCCTGATTTTTTATTGCTTGTATCGCAACATGAGCTACCATTAGAATCGTTGCTATTGCAACCACAACTGTTTTGTTTTGTATTTTCTTCCATAAATTATATTATTAACAACATTTAATTAAATTTTCTCCTTCTGAAACCGATTTGGCAAACACTTTTATTAAATCGAAATTCTTTTTTAGTAATTCATAATTAAGACAATAGTTCACTTTTACACCATCAATTTCGCCCTGAATTAGTCCAACTTTTTTTAATTCTTGTAAATGTTGCGAAACGGTAGTTCTGCTCAATGGAATTTCTTTTGTAATATCTCCTGAAATACAATTACAGCATTTCGATAAATGAGCAAGTATTGCTACTCTTGCAGGATGCGATAATGCCTTACAAAGGCTTGCTATATCTTGATATTCAGACTTAAAAATGTCTTTCTTTGAAAAGGTCATTAGTCAAATGAATTATGTCGCAAACATACGACATAATTTATTGAAAAAAAATATTTTTAATATTTTTAACAATTGGTATTTTGTGTTCTGATTATTTTTTGGTTCGGCTGAGGCAGAACCTCATCCGAACAAAGCCAGACAAGCGATACAGACACAAGTCATACATAAAAATTTATAATTATTGTAAACTATGAAAGTTGTTAGTTATCAACAATTCATCAACACATCAATTTGAAATGTTTTTTATGGTTAATTTTACATAACATTATGATGAGTATAAAGAAAATAAAGGATTATGGCAAATACACACAATTTATTCATAAGTCATTCTTGGACATATGGTGATGCTTATGATAAACTATGCAATCTATTAGATAACCGAGTATATTTCTACTACCGAAATTATTCTGTACCCAAAAATGATCCAATCCATACTAATGGAACTGATAAACAATTACAGGAAGCTATTACAAATAAGATTCGTTTATGCCATGTAATTTTAATTATGGCTGGTAAATATTCTACTTACTCCAAATGGATTAATAAAGAAATAGTAATTGCTAATGAAGCATTTATAAGTCCAAAGCCAATAATTGGAATAATGCCATGGGGTAGTCAACAAGTATCATCTGTTGTTAGAACTCACTCCACCGAATTGGTAGGATGGAATACTGAATCTATTGTAGCTGCAATTAGAAGAAATTCAAAAGCTTAAATTATGAGAAAAGGATTAATTATCGGAATTGATTATTACGAACATGTAAACCCATTATATGGCTGCGTAAATGATTCCTATGCTGTCAAAACAGTTTTGGACAGACATAGCGATGGAACTATTAATTTCTCATCAAAACATAGAGTAGCAAATGCTGACAAATCAAAAATTACACGAAAAGAGTTAAAAGAATTAGCGATTGAACTCTTTAAAGATGACAATGAAGTGGCTCTTTTTTATTTTTCTGGACATGGATATGTTGAGAATACAGGTGGATATTTGATTACAAGTGAATGTTTAGACGGAGATGATGGCTTAGCATTGAATGAACTTCTTCAAATTGCAAACGAATCACCTGCACGGAATAAGATTATTGTTTTAGATTGTTGTCATGCCGGTTATGTAGGCAAAAAGTCTGGCGGCGACAAAGAATCTACTCTTAGTGAAGGTCTTACAATTTTGACAGCATCAAGTGAAGAACAATATGCATTAGAAGAGAATGGGTCTGGTGTTTTTACATCTTTACTTGTTGATGCACTAAATGGCAGTGCATCTAATCTAGTTGGCGAAATAACACCTGGTAGTGTCTATGCTCACATAGATCAATCACTTGGCCCATGGGAACAAAGACCAATTTTTAAAACCAATGTAAAAACCTTTATAAGTCTAAGAAAAGTTCAACCACCTATTTCATTATCTGAATTAAAAGAAATAGTTCAGCTATTCCCTAAAAAGGAAGATATATTCTCACTAAACCCAAGTTTTGAACCTTCTGAAAAAAATGCCATTGAAGAAAATACTGAAAAATTTGCTTTATTACAAAAATTGAATCGAATTAACCTAGTTGTGCCGATAGATGAAGTACACATGTATTATGCAGCAATGAATTCAACAGGTTGTAAATTGACAATTCTTGGAGAACACTATTGGAATCTTGTGAAAAAAGATAGAATCTAATCCTAAGCCATTATACAGCTATGATTTCTATGCGGTTAAAAAATTCAACTAATCTTCCCCCAGTTTTCCTTAGCATTAGCAATTTTGGTTAACTGCTTTATCAACAGCAGGTTGTTTGGTTTTGATAAATCGGGGTCGTGGTTAAGGATTTTTTCGGCAATATCACGAGTGTATTGTAGTAATTTGGTATCTCTAACAAGGTCGGCAAGTTTTAACTCAAAAGGGACACCACTTTGCTGAGTTCCTTCAATATCGCCAGGTCCACGCAAGTGCATATCAATTTCGGCAATTTCAAAACCATCAGAAGTGCTAACCATAGTTTCGAGCCGTTTTTTTGCATCATCAGAAAGTTTATTGCCCGACATCAGAATACAATATGACTGATCGGCTCCTCTTCCAACCCTGCCTCTCAACTGATGCAACTGTGATAAGCCAAAACGTTCGGCACTTTCTATAATCATTACACTTGCATTTGGCACATTTACACCAACTTCAATTACAGTTGTAGCAACCATTATATGAGCATTTCCGTTTACAAACAAACGCATCCCGTATTCTTTTTCCTTTGGCTTCATTCGCCCATGAACAACGGTAGTAACATATTTTGGTGCTGGAAAAGCTTGTGTAATTGCCTCCAAGCCTTCATCTAAATACTTATAATCAAGAGTTTCTGATTCCATAATCAAAGGATAAACAATATAAATTTGTCGTCCTTCTTCAATTTGCTTTCGCATAAATCCATGTACTTTTAAGCGAGAAGAATCAAAAAAATGCAGAGTTTTTACAGGTTTTCGTCCAGGTGGAAGTTCGTCAATCACAGACACTTCAAGGTCGCCATAAACTGTCATTGCAAGTGTTCGTGGGATAGGAGTAGCTGTCATAACAAGCATGTGAGGTGGCAAAATATTTTTTTTCCAGAGCCTTGCTCTTTGTGCAACTCCAAAACGATGCTGTTCGTCGATTACAACAAATCCGAGATTTTTAAAAACTACAATATCTTCAATCAAGGCATGTGTGCCAATCAGAATTTGTAATTCGCCACTTAATAATTCGTTGTGAATAATGGTTCGTTCCGATTTTTTTGTTGAACCAGTAAGCAGTTTAATATTGAGTCCGAGACCTTTTGCCGCTTCCGTCATTGTAATTAAATGTTGTTGTGCAAGAATCTCAGTCGGAGCCATAATGCAAGCCTGAAATCCATTATCAATAGCCATGAGCATCGACAACAAAGCCACAAGGGTTTTTCCGCTTCCAACATCGCCTTGAAGCAAACGATTCATTTGCTTACCCGACGTTACATCTTTGCGAATTTCCTGCAAAACACGAATTTGTGCTCCAGTCAGATTAAATGGAATTTGATTAAACAGTTTTGCTGTATAATTATCGTTTCCCTTTTTGAGAATAAAGCCTTTGGAATTGAGGTTTAGCGAATATTTTTGTTTTAAAATATTAAGCTGAATAAAAAACAATTCTTCGAATTTTATTCTCGACTGTGCTTTTGCCAGCAAATCGGCATTTTTGGGAAAATGAATATTAAGAAATGTTTCGTTTATGGGCATAAGTCCCAATTTTTCAATCATATACTGAGGAAGAGTTTCGGGAATTTTTCCATAAAGTTCTTTCAATACAAATTGTTGAATTTTCTGAATTGCTTTTGAATGCAGAAAAGAATCTTTCATCTTTTCGGAAGTATTGTATTGCCCTTGCAACGAGGCATTTAGTCCAGAATCGTGCTTTTCAATTTCTTCAATTTCGGGATGGCTGATTGTAAGTCGATTATTGAATACATTTGGCTTTCCGAAAACTATGTATTCTACTCCAACCCTTGTGTTTTCTAAAATCCATTTTTCGCCTTTAAACCACACTAAGTCAAGGCTTCCGGTTGCATCTATAAATTTTGCAGTGAGTATATTTTTACTTTTGGTTTTTTGCTTTTCAAAATTTACAATCTTTCCTTTAATTTGTACGTATGGCATATTGCCGTTAAGCTCGCTAATTTGATAAAACTTTGAACGGTCGATATACCTATATGGATAATGCTTAATAAAATCCTCAACTGTGAAGATTTTAAAGTCGCTATTCAAAAGAGTTGCTTTTCGTGGACCAACTCCATTAACAAACTTAATATCAGTATTTAAATCTAATGGCAAATTTCAAGAATTTTAATTTTATAAAAATAGAAAATTGATGCTTAAAATTTTATTTTTAGAAATAAACTTATCAATTTTTTCTAATTGCATTTTAAAAATAGAAAAAAGACTATTTTAGCAAATATGAATTTTTATCAGGCAAAAAAATATTTGAGTTATTGGTTTTTCGCCAAATACAAGAATGGACACGGTATTCATTCGCCATTAGTGTACGATTTGCTCACAAATATTATAGAGGATTTTACACCGTTTTATTGCTTCGAGGAAATTGAACAATACCGAAGGACTTTACTTCAAAACAATAAAACAATTACTGTAACAGATTATGGAGCAGGCTCTAAAGTTAACGATTCTAACAAACGAAAAATATCACATATTGCCAAATACTCGTTAACAAAGCCTAAATATGCTCAGCTATTATTCCGACTTGTTAATTATTTTAAACCAAATAATATTTTAGAATTAGGCACATCGCTCGGACTTACAACTGTTTATCTGGCTTTGCCAAATTCTAAAACTAAAGTATATACCTTAGAAGGTTGCCCTGAAATTGCAAAAATTGCAGGTGCAACTCATTTCGAATTAAATGCAATTAATATAGACATGTATGTTGGAAAATTTCAAGATGTTTTGCCAAACTTATTGACTGAAATCAAAACTGTTGATTTTGCTTTTGTTGATGGAAATCACTCATATAAAGCAACTATCGAAAACTACAATCTTTTGAAAAACTATTCAAATAATAGTTCAATTTTTATTTTCGACGATATATATTGGTCAGAAGCAATGACTCAAGCATGGAATGAGATTAAAGCTGATAATTCAATAACTTTATCAATAGATTTATTTCAATTTGGAATTGTATTCTTTATGAAAGATTTTAAGAAGCAGAATTTTAGGATAAAGTTCTAGTTAAATTCTTAAACCTAAAACTGTTATATCATCTATTTGTTCTCCATCACCTATCCAATTTTCAAGAGTTTTTTCAAGAATTTCCTTTTGTTTAAACATTGACAATTGGCAATTAGCAATAAGCAATTGTTTCAGGTTTTTGGATAAAAATTTCTTTCCTTTTAGACCTCCAAATTGGTCTTCGTAGCCATCTGACATTAAGTAAATTGTATCGCCAATTTGTAACTGGAGTTCGTGATTAGTGAATTCGTCCATTCGTTCATAAATGGCGATTGGCATTTTATCTGCTTTAAGCTCCAAGAAACAAGCCTCAAACCCCAAATCCAAAGAATTTAAAGGAGTTTCAATTTCTTGGGGCTTTGAATTTTTATCTTGGGACTTGGGACTTTTTATTATCCAGAGTGGATTATTGGCTCCAGAAAATTGTAAAAGGTTAGTCTCAATATTTATAACTGCTAATGCCATATCCATTCCATCTTTCTGTGTGCCAGACTCTCCAGTTTGTTTAAGGGATTCTATTATCGATTCTCTAAGTTGATTCAAAACATGACTTGATTTAGTTACTTCTTGTTTACGAACTATTTCGTTTAAAAAAGAAACTCCCAACATACTCATAAATGCACCAGGAACTCCATGCCCTGTACAATCAGCCACAGTTAATATTTGCCATTGCTTGATAATGGTTGCCCAGTAAAAATCACCTGAGACAATATCTTTAGGTCGAAATAAAATAAAAAAATCAGTTAAGAACATTTGCAAGTGTTCATCAGGAGGAAGTACAGCCTGTTGAATTTTTTTGGCATAATTTATAGAATCTGTAATTTCCTTTTTTTGTTCATATAATATGTGGTTTTGGTCGCTAAGTTTGTCTCGTTGGGCTTCTATTTCATCACGTTGTGCAGTAATTTCTTCCTTTTGAGTATTAATTTCAGCAAAAGCTATTTCCAAAGATTCGTTTTTATTGGCAATTATAATATTTGCTTTCTTTTTCTGAATAAACAACCGATATAGAAAAACAGAAAATACTAGAATAATAATGAAACCTGCCAAAAATGAAAATATAAGAATTTTTTGTTTTTTACTTTCAGCATTTTTTCTTGCAATAGTCTCGTCCTGAAGTTCTTTTTCTTTTTCAAGCTTTTGAATAGTTAATTCACGTTTTTCTGACTCGTATTTTGCTCCCATTTCGGCAAGAGATTTTGTTTTTTCTTCAGAAAACATACTATCAGTTGTTGCAATAAATATTTCAGAAAATTCTAATGATTTTTTAAAATTACCTTCTTTTTTATATGTTGTCATTAAAGAATTTGCAGCAGAATTTATCAATGGCACAGCATTAATATCTTTTGCAATGTTATAAGATTTCGTCCCAAAATCAATTGCTTTATTCAAATATTTAAATCTCTGATTTTCAGACAATGCCGCAGAATCTGAAAGTGAAATCTGCAAATTTGCTAAATTCAAATAAAGTAAAGCAACACCATTCATATCTCCTAATTCCTCCTTAATTTTTAAGGCTTTCAAATAATAATCAACCACATTATCATACTCCCCTTTTGACCAATACACATTTCCAATGTTTGTGTATGATGCTGAAAGTCCATAAATATCGTTTATTTCTTCATTAATTTTCAATGATTTTGAATAGAAATCTAAAGCTTTATTGAAATCTTCTAATGAATAATAAATATTCCCAATATTGCTATAACTTTTAGATATTTCCTTTTTATCGTTTAGGGCTTCGTTTATTTTTAAGGCTTTTGTTTGATATTCAAGTGCTTTGTCCAAACTTCCCTGATTTCTATAAACTACGCCAATATTGGTATAACCAACTGACATTCTTTTCTTATTATCAGATTCTTCATCAATTTTTAATGCTTTTAAATAGAATTCAATTGCTTTATCGAATTGTCCCATTTCATCATAAACAACTCCAATATTTATATAACTTAGAGGCAATTCATTTTTGCTTCCAAGTGCTTCATTAATTTTTAAAGCTTTACTATAATATTCTAAAGCTATATCATAAAAACCTTGAAATGAGTTTACTATACCAATATTTGTTAAGCATGACGAAATTCCTTTCTGATTTTTAATTTGCTGATTAAGTTTTAATGCTTTTAAATAATAATTCATTGCTTGTTCATAATTGGCATTGTTAATATACACATTACCAATATATCGAAGCGATGATGCTTTTAGCAAATAGAAAGTATTGTTGTCACTATTTTTTTGTTTCAAATTTTTATCTGCAATATCAACAGCATTTTGATATATTACAATTGCAGAATCTGGATTTACATATTTGAATAAAGTAGCAATCTCATCATTTAGTATTTTAATTCGAGTAGTATCATTATTTGCATTTCTATATAATTTCCATAAAGAATCTGATTGTTTATTAAAATATTCATCTGTTGGGTTTTGAGCCAATACAAAACTTAATTCACTCAATAAATAAATGAACAATATTGAAACTTTAACTATAAATTTTATTTTCAAATTTAGCTAGATAATTTATTTAGTGTCTCTTAGAAAACTCCAATAATTTCGTTACTCTGGTTTTGAAAACAGTCATTTACATTCGTAAACTCCTTATTTTCAAAACTGCGAAAGCCTCATTCTTGAAGTTTTTTAAAGAAACACGGTGTTTTCTTGTTGACACAATTTATTGAAAAACCAAGTAAACCGCCTAATAATGTACACATTATCATAATTGGTATCAACGTAAATGGCTCTTTCCATGCAATCAATATTGCAACAGGTATAAGAGATAAATATGCTACGACAATACCTTTTAAGATTGGATGGATTTTTAAATCAACAATTGAAATAAAGAAGCCAACCACAACCCACATTGAAAATGCAGACAAATTTGCATCCCATGTTAAGTCCTGAATAATCATTGGAATAACATCAATTACTCCTGCAATTGCACCGAAGAATATTCCGATTAATTTCTTATTCATGTTTTATTTTTTTGAGCTAAAATTAATTAGTTTTGCCATAATAACTAGCATTTTGTTTAACAATAATTCATTTTATAATACATGAACAATGATGTAATTCAATCTACAATTGACTTTGCAAAATGTGAACTTGCAAAATATGAGTCAGGTCACGATTGGTATCACACTTATAGAGTTTGGTCGGTTGCTAAAAAAATTGCTGAACAAGAAAAAGCAGATTTGTTTGTAGTTGAATTAGCTGCTTTGCTTCACGATATTGCCGATGCTAAATTCCATGATGGAAATGAGGAAATTGGCTCTATTGTAGCTTCAAAATTTCTGAAATTGCAAAATGTGTCATTTGAAATTATTGAAAAAGTAGTTTATATTATTCGAAATATATCGTTTAAGTCGGAAGGAATTGAAAAATCAAAAAAAACTATCGAATTTCAAATTGTTCAGGATGCCGACAGACTTGATGCAATTGGTGCAATTGGCATTGCCAGAGCATTTGCTTTTGGGGGTTTTAAAAATCATAAAATATTTGACCCTGAAATTCCTCCTGCACTTAACATGACAAAAGCTGAATATAAAAATCATAAATCAACTTCTATTAATCACTTCTACGAGAAACTATTGAAATTGAAAAATTTAATGAATACTGAAGCTGGGAGGGCTTTAGCCCTTAAACGTCATAAATTTTTAGAAAAATACCTTGAACAGTTTTTTGAAGAGTGGAATGGTTTATAATAAATAGACGATAGAAAATTCTCTACCAAAACACTTCGAGTTTTCATTTTGGAAAATCATTTTCATTCTGAAAATAAAAATTTCAAATAAAAACGTCATCACATAATCATACAACTCTGATTACATGTTTATTAACTACTAAGTGAATTCAATGGCATAATCAATGTATTTCATAAATCATAAAAATAAATTTATGAAAATACTTACATTATGTGTCATTTTTGAAGCAATAGTGATTTATTTTATCTATAAATTTGGCAAAATTTTATTTGAATTTTTATTCAACATTAAAAAAAATAGAAATAAACGTAGTTTCTTTTTGTGATTTTGGATATTACTGCTATAGCAAATGCAAGAAAAACACAGAGAAAATTGTAAGATTTAATATGTATAATGTAATATTTATAAACTCTTGTGAACCTTTGTGTACTTGGTGTGTTAGTGGTGAAAAAATTGTGTAGCCAACCTCAAACCTCAAACCTCAAACCTCAAACCACACTTAACCACATAGGCACATAGTTACATAGAAATAAGCACATAGAATAATAGAACAATAGAACAATAGAACAATAGAACAATAGAACAATAGAGCAATAGAACA
>MEND01000286.1:0-17772 GCA_001768975.1 Bacteroidetes bacterium GWA2_31_9
CTATTGTTTCATTAGAAAAATTAAAATTATTTATCGCTCCAACATTTAGTACTAATCCAAAAATTGCAAATATTTTTTATCAAATGAAATTTATTGAGAAACGCAATTTAGGTATGCAAGAATTACTTGATTTTAGTAAAATTACTGGTTTGAAAAAGCCTATACTTGAATATAACGACCCATATTTAAGTGTAATTATATGGCGCATTATAGGTTTGAGAAATGAACCTGCTAGTGAAAATATTATTGAATTTGCTAATATTAATAAACTTTTTTCTAGTGGAGATTATGCCGAACATTATACTGTTTCGACAAAAACAGCATCAAGACATTTAAATAAACTTGTTAAAGACGGTGTTCTCGGTAGAGAAGGTGAAAAGAAAGGAACAAAATACTTTCTGAAGAAGAAAATATAAGGTAGATGGAAAAATTAAAATATCGGACATGTCCGATAAAACTGAGAAAACATTAAAAAATAGTATAAAAATATTGAACATATTTATAGACATGTCCGATAAAGTACTAAAAAAATTAATATAAAAGAGGATTTCTAAGAAGATAAAGAGATTCTTAAAGTAATTTTGATTGAAGAACAAGAAAAACTGAATCAGACATTTATCCTAACATTGAAAATCAATATTAAAATAATACGAAAAATAAAAATGAAAATTAAATATTTGATAATCGCTCTAATTGTTTGTTTAACTCAAATTACAAATGGGCAAAATATTGATAAAAATTTAACAGAATTTATTTCAATAAAAGATAGTTTATTAACTGTAGCACTTAATCATAGAGACACTATAGCATATAAAAAACAACTTAATGAATTAGAGAAAGTTGTTGAAAAATTAAATCTTTCAGAACAAGAAAAAAGTGATAAATATTTATCAAATTCATATTATAATTTTGCATGTATTTACTCTTTACTTAATGATAAAAATAATGCCTTAAAATATCTAGAAAAATCAAAATTTTATGATTATGGACACTTGCTCACAGATTCTGATCTTGATAATATTAGATACGAAGCACGTTTTATTGATTTCTTAAATGACGCTAAAAAGTTAACTCCTGATTATATTCAAATTTTAAAAAATGCAAAGCAGTATGATTTTAATGATAAACGTGAAATAAATAAATTTACTTATAAAAGTGAAAATGATTCGGATTTAGAACAAATAAGAACATATTTTAAATTAGATTCTGTAATTGGAGGTGGAAATGAAATTTCAAAAATTTTAAATCTTCTTCATTGGACTCACAATACTTTTCCCCATAATGGAATGATAGAAATTCCTGAGTACAGCAATACTTTTGATATGATGAAAGGTCAATTATCGCACCATGGAACTTTTGATTGTGGTTCTCTTGCTATGGTACTAAATACATGCTATTTATCAATGGGTTTTAAATCTAGACATGTAGTTTGTTTACCTAAAGATTCAACTGATATGGAATGTCACTCAATTAATACTGTTTTTTCAAAAACACTAGATAAATGGATTTGGATTGACCCTACAAATGATGCATACGTTATGGATGAAAAGGGTGAATTCTTAAGTATTGAAGAGGTCAGGGAATATTTAATTAATAACAAACCTTTAGTTCTTAACCCTGATGCAAATTGGAATCATGTTAATTCGATAATAAAAGAACAGTATTTATATCAATATATGGCAAAGAATCTTTATGCTTTTCATTGTTTTGCCAAAGGTGATGGAGGTAGTATAAGCAATTTATTGCTACCAGTTGAATATGAAGGAATAATTCCACGAATACGATCAAATAATCCGAAAATTACCAATAATCCAAATGTTTTTTGGGCAAAGCCAGAATAAATGATTCCCGAAATAGAAATAAGACCAATAGTTCCAGCCGATTTTCAGGATATTTTCAGAATTTATTCCGATAAAGAAATTTTGAAACTAACCGATAGTGCTTTACATCAGTCAATAGAAGATTCAAAAAACCTAATTAATTGGTTTTATAATGGCGAAAACAACAAGACACACATTTACAGAGGAGTAGTCTTGAAAAACGATAATATAATTATTGGAGTAGTTGGTCTTTATCATATCGACTGGAAACACTTATTTGCTTCAATTAGTTGTATCTTAGACAAAAAATATTGGCGAAAAGGAATTATGACTAAAGTTTTGAAAGAATTAATTGTATTTTCATTTGATGATATAAAGCTAAATAGGTTAGAAGCTCAGGTTTATGAATTTCACGAAGGCTCAGTTAATTTGTTTAAAAAACTCAAATTCAGCAAAGAAGCCTTACTTCGTAGAAACTTTTTGATTGATGAAAAATTTGAAAATTCATATTTATTCACTCTCCTAAAACATGAATATCAGGAAAATAAAGAATTTTATTGTGAAGAATAAAAATAAGGCTTATTTTTAATTGTTATGCAAACAATTTTAATCGCAACGACATTCGGTTATTGAGTTTAGACGAAACATAAGTCGTGAACTTGAATAATATAGTTTCAATTGCCACGACCTTTAGGTCGTGGATTTGAATAATGTATTTTAATACAGGGCTTTAGCCCTTTTAAGTGAAATTAAAAAAAATAAAATTAACTTTTGAAAAATTCATTTTTTATATCTGTTTTGATTTTTATTGCAATTCTATTTTTTTATAGTTGCGACACAGCCTACAATTCTTTAAGCAACAAAAATGTATCAAGTATTTACAATCCTTCTGGTAAAAAAATCACACCAGAAGTTTTGACTTACAATCTTTCAGACACAGTTACAAAAGTTTTTGTAAAAATTAATCCTGCTGAAGTTTTTGGCGAAAAAGCTGATACTGGCAATGTAATTGAAGCTCATTTATTTATTCACTACGCACTTTTAAATTCTTATAACGAAGTCGAAATTGTTGATAGTGCAACAATTGCCTTAAATATTGATAATTCAGTAAAAGAACCTTTTGTAACAACATTTCTTCTGAAAACGCCACAATTAAAAGAATATGTATTAGAAGTTGATATTTTAAATCAATTGAAAGTTGTAAAAAGTATTTTGTTTAAAGAAATTGACAAGTCAAAAGTTGGAGTAGAGCAAGATTATTTGATAAGTTCCGATTTATATAAAACAACTTTTTTCTTCAACTGGGTCAACAAAGATGTTACGGTAGATATTGCTACAGAAAGAGCAAATAATACAAAACTATTTGTAAGGTATTTCAAAAATATAAATCGAATGCCATCGCCACCATTCTCTCTTTCAAATAATAAGACAATTAACTTAAAGCCCGACAGTTCTTGGGAAATTTCTTTACTAGATTCATGTAAGTTGACAATTTCAAAAATTGGTTTTTACAAAATTTCAGCCGATAGTAGTGGTAATTTAGGTTTCACAATATTTTGTTTCAATAATAACTATCCACTTATCGAAACATCTGAAAAATTACTGCAACCGTTAAGATATTTGACTTCGGCAAAGGAATTTAACGAAATGGATATGTTTGCCGATAAAAAAAATGCAGTTGATAATTTTTGGATAAAATCAGCTGGAAGTACAAGCCGTGCAAAAGAATTAATTAGAATATTTTATAGTCGTGCAATTTTTGCAAATGTTTACTTCCTGAGTTTTAAAGAAGGCTGGATGACTGATAGAGGAATGATTTACATAATATTAGGACATCCATCAATAGTTTATAAAACCAAAAATGCCGAAAAGTGGATTTATACACAAAGCAGTGTAGGTAACTTGACTTTTATCTTTCAAAAGGTTGAAAATAAATTTACTGAAAACGATTATGAAATGGTTCGAACCGATGTGTATAAAAGTGTTTGGTATCAAGCAGTTGAAACTTGGCGAAGTGGAAGAGTATTTTCTATAACAAGATAATTTATGATTTATATCAGTAATAAAGCAAAACCATACTTAAATAAAATTTTTACATTTGTGAGTAATTGTTTTATATGTGCAAAAATTTATTAGTATTTATTTTTCTGGCAATAGCCCCATCTTTAATATTTTCACAAAATAAAAAAGATTTCAAAAAGCACTTGAGTGATGCTATCAAATTTTTTAATGAAGATAGATTTGACGAAGCTTTAAGTATTTTAATTGATTTAGATAAAGAACAAAAAGACGATTTTGAAGTCGAATATTACTTGGGAGCATGTTATCTTAATTCTGAAAATTTAAGCACACAAAGGAAATCACTACCATATTTAGAATATGCTTTAAAAAAGAACCAACTTATGTTGCCTCCCGATTTATTTTTGGATTTAGGGAAACTTTATTTGAAAATATATGATTTTAAAAACGCTGATTTAATGCTAAAAAAATATCAGCAAAGTTCAATTTTTGATGAACAACAACAAAATAAGCTTCCTACCTATATGTCTTATGTGAAAAATGGTAAAAAGTTTTTTAAAGACACTATGAAAATAAAATCCAGTAAGTTAGAAGATAAGATTAATACCGATAATGTTGAGTCAATTCCATTTATTACAGCTGATGGAAAGAATTTATTTTTTACTCGAATAATTAAAAAGAAAAATACAAAAATCGACTCAATCAAAATAGTTTTGAAAAGCACAAAATTATTAGACGAATGGCAAGAACCCGAAAATTTATTTTTTGAAGGTTATGCTCCCGGCGAGGTTGATATACAAGGTATTTCATCAGATGGAGATGTAGTCGTTTTTAAGTTTAGATCATCATTAAATATTTGCTATGTAAACGACGAAATGTGTGTTGATTCACGACCAATTGATGTTTTAAATTCTGATGAAATAGTTTCAGGAGTTACAATATCTTATAATCATAAAGAAATTATTTTCAGTAGTAATAAATCTGGAGGAACAGGTGGTTTTGATTTATATCATTCATATTTAGTTGATGAATTTAACTGGTCAAAACCTAAAAATTTGGGTACAAAAATTAATTCAAAGTTTGACGAGACTTATCCATACCAATTACCCAATCAAAAAACTATTTATTTTTCTTCAAATGGAATTTCTTCAATAGGAGGATTAGATATTTATCAAACATCATCAATAGATGGAAAAACTTGGCTTAAGCCAATAAATTTGGGATACCCAATTAATACTTACGACGACGATATATTTTTATCAGTTACAGCAAACAATCAACTTGGCTATATATCACGTACTTCACCTGATGATGTTAACAACAGAAATATTTTTGAGTTAACATTTCCTAATGTTCAGCCTTATATTACATATTCGGGAAAAATTATAGATGGAATTTCAAACGAACCAGCTGTATCACAAATAAATGTTATATTTTCTGAAGCAGGAGTGAGCAAAACTATTCAAACTATAGAAAATAATATTTATACAGGTAGTTTTATGCTTACTTTACCATTACAAGATGGTATAATAGTAGAAATTAACTCAAAAGGTTTTTATCCTCAGAAAATAGTTTTAAGTCCCGAAAAATATAATAAATTTGAAACCATAATGCTTACAAATCCAAATTAAAAATGTTTAAGAAAAAGTCGGAACTAATTTTTGGAATAAGACCTTTAATCGAAGCAGTTCAAAATGGTCAAGAAATTGAAAAAATTTTTGTAAAAAGAGGAATCGATAGCGACAGCTGGAAGGAGCTATACAGAATTTTAAAAGGTAAAAATGTTCCTTTTCAGTTTGTCCCGATTGAAAAGTTAAATAGTTTAACAAACCTAAATCATCAGGGAGTTGTAGCTTTTATTTCAAAAATTGAATATGCCGAAATCGAACAAATAATTCCGTACTTGTACGAAAATGGCAAAACGCCTTTGATTTTAATTCTGGATCATATTACCGATGTTCGTAATTTTGGTTCTATTTGCCGAACTGCCGAATGTGCCAGAGTTGATGCAATTGTTATTCCTGCAAATGGCTCGGCTCAAATAAATTCAGAATCAATTAAAACTTCAGCAGGAGCTATAGTTAAATTACAAATTTGTAGGACTTTTAATTTAGAAAAAACCATTGCATTTTTAAAAGAATCTGGTCTGAAAATAATTTCTGCTACAGAAAAAGCTAAGAAAACAATTTATGAAAACGATTATCAATTTCCATTAGCATTGGTTATGGGTTCTGAAGATACAGGCATTTCTAATGCAATAATAAAAGAGTCTGATTTGACAGTAAAAATCCCTTTACTAGGAGAGATTGCATCTCTAAATGTATCAGTTTCAGCAGGTATTATTTTATATGAAATTATTCGATCTCGAATGAACTAAGAAAGCTTCTTACTCAATTTTGCAAAATATTTCTTATTTTTTTTTTCAATAATTCAATAATATTTCTATATTTAAAGTTTATTTAATAAGCTTATTATGAAAATATTAAAATTAATCACATTGCTTTTAATACTGTCATTAGGTATTAATTATTCTTTATATTCTCAAAAGCGAAGCACAGTAAAAATTGCAGGACAAGTTGCTGATGTTAATTCAAAGCCAATTCAGGGTGTCATTATAGTTGTTTCTTTTGATGAAAAAAACATACTACAAACATCAACCGAGTCAAATGGAAAATATGAAATTACATTAGATTTACAAAAAACATATTTTTTTGAATTCTCTAAGCAAGGTTTTATAACTCAGAAATATAAAGTTAATACTAAAATCCCTGCTTCCGAACTCGACAATTTTTTTGATACTAAAGATTGTGATGTTATTTTAACAGAAAACTTTGAAGGATTAAATACAAAATTATTTGAAAAGCCTTTTCAATCAATAGTCTGGGATGGAGTTGAAGCTCTTGCCTTTGATGATGAATATTTTAATGATAAAATTAAGCCACAGTTCAATACTCATAAGAAAGAATTAGAGCAATTGAAAAAGAAAAAATACGATGATTTAGTTGCAGAAGGAGACGCATTAGTGACAGAAAAAAAATATGAAGATGCAATGACTCAATTTCAAAATGCAATAACAATAATTCCTAAAGAAAAAGTTGCTAAATCGAAAATTGATATAACTAAAAAGCAACTGTCACAAACAATGTCTGATGATGAAGCTTTTAGTAAATCAATCGAAAAAGGAGAACAATTATTACAATCTAGAAATTATGAAGATGCAATAAGTTGCTTCGAAAAGGCTAAGCTTTATAAGGTTGAAGACCCTTTGCCAGATCAAAAAATAGCCAAAGTAGAGAATACAAAACTAAAAGAGTATAAAGAAATAAAAACAAAGTATGATTTAGAAGTTCAAAAAGCTGACAGCCTATATAAAGCTCAAGCAAATGAAGAAGCGTGGTTACTATATGATAATGCTTCAAAAATACTTCCTGAAGAAAGCTATCCAAAACAAAAAATTGAACAAATAAAAAAATTAACAACTGCTGATAATGCATATAGTAAAGCGATTGAAAAAGCTGATAAGCAATTTGCCGATAAAAAATTTGATGTAGCTGAAAAATGTTATCAAAAAGCATCTTCATTTAAACCTGATGAAGATTATCCAAAGCAAAAAATAACTGAGTGTAATAAATTAATTGAAGCACAAGCTAATAACGATACCAAGCAGAAGGAGAATGAAGAGAAATATAAAAATGCAATTTCTTCTGGAAATAATTTAATTAAAGAAAAAGACTACGAAAATGCAAAAGCTCAATTTAATTTTGCATTAACTGTTAAACCTGATGATAAAGTTGCAACTGACAAGTTGAAGGATATTGACAATTTAATTGCCGATGAAAAAACGAAACAACAAACTGATTTAAAGAAAAATTATGATAAACTAATTGCTGATGGAGATAAATCTTTGAAAGTAAATGATTATGATAAGGCAAAGGATTCGTATAAAAAAGCCGATTTATTAATTCCAGGAACTTCAGTTCCTAAACAAAAAATTGCTCAGATTGAAAAGCTAATTAAAGAAAAAGAAGATGCCGAAAAATTATTAGCAGCAAATAAACAAGCAAATACTACAAAAACTTCTGACAATAATACCGTCGAAAAAGTTTCAAATAACGCTACAAAACCGATTGAAAAATCAGTATCAGCTAATGCAACAACAACACAAATTACTCAAGTAGCAAAATCAAATAATCAATTACCTGAAACTAATAATAATAAACCTAAAGTTGATACTGTTAAAAAAGCTACATTAGATAATACCAATGATTCAAAAATTGCTTCGCAAGTGCCTGCAATTGACATGATAAAAGAGTATGAAAGTCGTTTGGTACAAGCTAGAAAATTAGGAAATAAAGAACTGGAAGCATCAATTTTATCTAATATTGGTAATGCTTATTTAGACCAAAATAATTTAAGTAAGGCTTTAGAATATTTTAATGAATCGTTAGCCAATAGAGAAAAGGCAGGAGATAAAGCAGGAGTTTCAGAAATATATAATGATATTGCTATTACTTATTATGACTCAGGTAAATTTCAAACAACAATTGATTTTTATGAAAAGTCATTACGTTTAAAAGAAGAATTAAATGATAAAGCTGGTGTTAAAAAGGTTGTTAAAGAATTAGCAAGCGTTAATACAAATACTTTTAGATACGATAAAGCACTTGAATATTATGAAAAATCATTAGTTCTAGCAGAAGAAAGTAAAGACAAAAATGAAATACTAAATTCGACTAAAGATATTGGTAATTTGTACTATGAAACTAAAGATTTACAAAAGGCTGCAGAGTATTATGAAAAAACTTTAGTTTTAAGTGAAGATGTTAAAAATGATCAAGATGTTGCTTCGTCTTTAAATAATTTAGGAGCTATTTACTATAATTTGGGCGATGTGAAAAAATCAGAAGATTTTTATAATCAATCGTTGAAAGCATTTGAAAACATTGGAAATAAAAAGATGACTTCTATTTCATTAAATAATCTAGGTAATATTAATTATGATATTAAGAAATATCAAAATGCACTTGACTATTATGAAAAATCGTTAAATATTAAAAAAGAAATAAAATATGATAAAGGAGTTGCGTCTTCATTACATAACATTGGAAATGTTTATAATAAATTAGATAAACCAGAAAAGGCAATAGATTATTATACTCAGAGTAGTGATTTAGCACTAAAAATTTCATATAACGAAATGGTTGCACAAAACTATCAGGCAATTTCGGGAGTTTATGGTAAAATGAAAGATTTTAAAAAAGCTTATGAATATTCAGAATTATATAATAAAATTCAGAATTCAAAAATTTATGATTTAACAGATAAGCCTATAACAGAATTTATTGGTGAAGATGAATTTGGTTCAAAAGATCAACAAATTGAAAATTTAAAGTTAGAAGTTCGAAAACAAAAAATTTTAGTTCAATTTGAATCAACTCAAAGGACTATGGAAGTTGAGTTGAAAAATGCAGAATTACAGAAAAAAGAAGAAGAAGTTGCAAAACAACGAATATTATTATATTCTTTCATTATTGGCTTTTTATTAATTCTTGCATTTTCTATAATGCTTTACAGACTTTATATTGATAAGAAAAAAGCAAATGTAATATTAGCTTTAAGAAACACTGAAATTGAACAACAAAAAGAAGAAATTCAAGCTCAACGTGATGAAATTGAATTCCAACGAGATTGTGTAATTGAGCAAAGAGATACAATTGCATTACAAAATCATGACATTAAAGCAAGTATTTCTTATGCAAGATTACTTCAAAACGCTATCTTGCCTCCAAAAAATGTAATGAAGGAATTATTACCAAATCATTTTATTTTCTATAAACCCCGAGATATTGTTAGTGGTGACTTCTTCTGGATTTCTAAAAAAGAGAATTTAACTTATTTTGCTGTTGCAGATTGCACAGGGCATGGAGTTCCTGGTGCATTTATGAGTATGTTAGGCATTGCATCATTAAACGAAATAGTTAATAAAGGTGATAAAAAACCTCAGGCAAGCGAAGTCCTTGATAGTTTGAAAGGTATTATTATTGAATCTTTACATCAAACTGGAGAGCAAAATGAAGCAAAAGATGGAATGGATATATCTCTAACAGTCATTGATTTCGAAAAAAATAATCTTCAATTCTCAGGTGCATATAATCCATTATTTTTAGTTAGAAATGGCGAGTTAAATGAATATAAAGCTGATAAAATGCCTATTGGAATTTATAATTTGAAAGAAAATACATTTGCTAATACATCTATTGATATTCAGTCAAATGATATGCTTTATATGTTCTCAGACGGATTTGCCGATCAATTTGGAGGCAAAGACGGAAAAAAATATAAAATGGCTAAATTTAAAGAATTCTTAACCAATATCAGTAATGAAGATCTTGAAGAGCAAAAGAAACTCTTAGGCGATGAATTATCTAATTGGAAAATGGAAAATGAGCAAGTTGATGATATTCTTGTTATTGGAGTGAGAGTTTAAAAGTTTGAAATTGGAAGTTTGAAGTTTGGTTCTTGGTTCTTGGTTCTTGGTTTTTGGTTCTTGGTTTTTGGTTCTTGAGACTTGAAACTTGAGACTTGAAACTTGGTTTTTGGTTTTTGGTTCTTGGAACTTGAAACTTGGTGATTAGTACTTTGCAACTATCGGATACCTTCTTCCAATTCCAAAAGCTTTAGACGAAATTCGTAAGATTGGCGGAGCTTGAAAACGTTTATATTCATTACGATTTACCATACTAGCAATTTTTGCAACCAGATTATAATCAAATCCTAAATCAGAAATTTCTTTAATACTTTTCTTTTGCTCAATGAAATTGTATAGAATTTTATCTAAGACATCATACTCTGGAAGGGAATCAGTATCTTTTTGATCAGGCTTTAACTCTGCTGAAGGTGGCTTTGAAATTGTGTTATAAGGAATTATTTCAAAATCTTTGTTTAAGTAATTTGCCAATTTAAATACATCAGATTTATAAACATCACCAAGAATTGAAAGCCCGCCATTCATATCGCCATACAAAGTTCCATATCCAACCGCAGCTTCGCTTTTATTAGTTGTATTAAGCAAAATGTTGCCAAATTTATTTGAAATTCCCATTAATAAAATTCCACGAATACGAGCTTGAATATTTTCCTCAGTAACATCTTCTTTCTGTCCCGAAAAAGTATTTTTTAAAGTTGAAATTACAGAATCTACCGACAGTTGAATTGGTAATATTTCAAATTTTACATTCAGGTTTTCGGCTAGTTTAACTGCATCATTTATTGAATGATCTGAAGAATATTTTGAGGGCATTAATAATACTCGCACATTTTCATTTCCCAAAGCTTCGACAGCTAAAGTTAAAACCAAAGCAGAGTCGATTCCTCCCGATAAACCCAGAACTGCTTTAGAAAATCCTGTTTTTTGAAAATAATCTTTTATTCCAAGTATTAAAGCATCATGAATTTTTTGAATGTAATCAGATTCTTTGATTTTAATAACTGATAATGAATCAATTTCATCTGTATTTATAGCAATTGAATCTTCTTCAAAATATTTTAATTGACGAATAATTTCTCCTTTTGAATTAATAACTAAAGAGCCGCCATCAAAAATCAATTCTGTATTAGCTCCAACTTGATTTACATAAATAATTGGAAGTTTATATTTAATTGCATTTTCTTGAAGTACCGTGGCTCGATTGTGAGATTGATTATATGAGAATGGTGATGCTGCAATATTTACAATTAAATCTGGATTTTCTTTAATCAATTGTTCCATTGGCGATTCAACATAAATTTTGCTTTTAGCGAAAGAGTTCTCAACTGGTTGATTGTCCCATAAGTCTTCACAAATTGTCAGAGCTATTTTTTTTCCTTTAAACTTTATTGTTGAAAATGATGTATTTGGTTCAAAATAACGGTATTCGTCGAAAATGTCGTAAGTAGGAAGAAGAGTTTTGTTTTGAATAAAAGTAATTTTGCCTTCAGATAGAAAAAAGGCTGAATTATAAAGGTTTTTACCTCTTTCGTTTGAGTTGACTGATGGTCCTCCAATTATTGCAGCTATTCCAATGCAATGCAAAGCAATTAGGTCGATATTTTTTTTAACTCCTTCGATAAAGTCTTTTTGTTCAAGCATATCGAGTGGTGGATAGCCACAAACAGAAAGTTCAGAAAATACAATTAAGTCAATCCCTGATTTTTTAGCATTTGAAATATGTGAAATTATTTTATCAGAATTTGATTTAAAATTCCCGATATGATAATTTAATTGGCATAATTCAACTTTCATATTTTCTTTTGATAAGATTAACAAGATATTCAATTATAGTTAGACAGGATTAACAGGATTAACAAGTTTTTTTGAACTAACGAGGTCTAAGTTGACAATTTGATAATTATCTCCAAATGTGCATTAATTATCCTGTAAATCTTGTTAATCTTGTCTAAAACAAAAAAGTTACTTCGTCTAACTAGTTTAATAAATTTCAATATTCTCTTGCTCAGTAATTTTTTCGCAATAATGACATTTTAAAGAAACATGCTGTTTCGATACAACTTTAAATTTTGTTGTAATTTTTTCGTGATTTGTAACGCATTTCGGATTAACACATTTTACAATTCCAACAATATTATCAGGAACTTCAACGATTTTTTTCTCTACAACATTATAATCTTTAATAATATTAAGTTTTGCTTCGGGTGCAATTAATGCTATTTTATTAATCTCGTCGTTTTCGAAAAATTTGTCCGAAATTTTTATAATTGACTTTAATCCAAGGCGTTTGCTTTCCAGATTTGTTCCAAAAGTTACATGAGTATCAATTTTATCAAGATTTAATATAGATATTACTTTAAATAAGCTTTTTGCAGGAATATGGTCGATTACAGTTCCGTTTTTAATTGCATTTACCTTAAGTTCTTTTATTTCTTTCATCTTTTGAGTTTTTTGTTTAGTGTTATTTGTTTCTTGTTTCAAGTTTTAGGTTTGACGTTTAACTTCGTTGAGCTCGCAAGCTCGGTTGAAGTTGCTACGCAGTTCGCTTACATTCTCACTTTCGCTTTGTTTTCAGGTTCAGGAAACAATTTATCAATTTAACAATGTAAATCTTCTATCTTCTTTACTACATAGAATCATAGACACATAGATTTCACATAGTTATACATCAATTAATATTTATTATTATCCTTTTCATCTATCTTCTAATTTCTAACTTCTTATATTAAACCTAAAATTGATGCCACAATTGCCTGACGTGTATAAACTCCATTTTTAGCTTGTTGAAAATAATATGCTTTTTCATTATCGTCAACATCTGTATCTATTTCGTTTACACGTGGTAGAGGATGCATAACCTTTAAGTTAGGCTTAGTTCCTTCTAGCATTTTATTTTTTACAATAAAAGCATTTTTAACTTTTTCGTAATCTATAGGATCAGAAAATCTTTCTTTTTGAACTCTTGTAACATAAACAATATCAGCATGTTTAAATGTGTCATGAATTTCTTCGTGTTCGTAATATTTTAATCCTTTTTCATCAAGTAATTTTTTGTACTCACTTGGCATTTGAAGAGTTTTTGGAGAAATAAAATTGAATGTTGCATTAAAATCTGACATTGCAATTAATAATGAATGAACTGTTCGTCCATATTTCAAATCTCCAACCATACAAATATTAAGGTTTTCAAGAGTTCCTTGAGTTTTCTTAATCGAAAATAAATCAAGTAAAGTTTGAGTTGGATGTTGATTTGCACCATCGCCGGCATTTACAACTGGAACCATTGATACTTCGCTTGCATAGCGAGCACTTCCTTCAATTGGATGACGCATAACGATTAAATCGCTATAGTTTGCAACTGTTTTAATAGTGTCTTTTAGTGATTCGCCTTTTGAAACACTTGTTGAGGCTGTTTCAGAAAATCCAATAATTCTGCCACCTAGTTTGTTTACAGCACTTTCAAAGCTAAGCCTTGTTCGTGTCGATGGTTCAAAAAAAAGTGTAGCAACTACTTTACCTTTCAGAATGTCTTGAACTGGATTTTTTTCAAATTCTCCAGCTAATTCAATTATACGTAAGCATTCTTCCTTAGTAAAGTCGTTGATTGATACTAAGCTTTTGTTTTTCATTATGTTATATAGATTTATGAATTAATTACTGGGACATAAAATTAATTATCTTGTTGTTAATCCTCAATTAGTTTTTCAACAAGTTATTAATATTTATTTACATTTTAAAATAATGTTGGATATATTTATTATTCAATAATTTATATGTTTTTTTAAAATAATTGTTTTGTTAATCTTTAAACGAATGGTAATTCAAAATAAAATTTTAAAAATAAATGTATATATATAAATATGTACACTTTGTGTTTTTACTTTTGTATAACATTAAAATAAGATATTAAAAATTGTTTAAAAGCATTGTTATTTAAGGTTTTTGATATTATATTTATATTAATAAAGGAGTACTGCTTTACTTAATTAGTTTGAATTGGTATGTTAATTTTAAATCGTAGAAATATTCTGAAATACAATGATATATTACTGTGGATTGTTATTTCTGGGGCAATAATTAGTATTTTTGAAGTAATCACATCTGGTTACTTTTTTTCAACAATTTCACCACAATCTGTAAAAACATCTCCAATATCAAGTTCTTTTCTAATTGTTTTGAGTTTGTATCTAATATTTTATAATAAGGTTATTAAAAAATCGTATTTTCATTTAGTTTTTAAGTCTTTAATTGCCTCTATATTAGTGTTTTCATTACTTAGTCTTATTGATACAATATTTAACTCAACTTTAAACTTTAATTGCGAATTAATTGGTAAAATGCAATATAGTGATGTCAAGATGACTTCCGTTTTTTCTTTTTATATGGTTATAACAAGCCTTAGTATTTTATTTAGAAATAAAGATGCTTTTATTATTAATGTTATAGGAAATATTTCATTTATAATTTTTCTATTAAGCTTAAATAATATTATTGGATTTATATATGAAACACCATTTTATAACTCTAATGCACTTCATGCTATATCTTTACCTGCATCAATAAGTTTTATGTTAATAAGTTTATATTTATTAATTGATATGAAACTTCGGTTCTGGCCATTTAAGAAAGTAGTTGAATCAAAAACAGCTGTTCTAATAGCAACTTACTTTATTCCAACACTATTTATTCTCTATATTATTCATGAGGTTGTTGAGTATTCAATTAGTGAAATGTATTTAAATCATGCCTTGCATTCATCGGTTTTATTAATATTTATACTGTTAGTTGGAAGCTATATTGTAATAGTATTATCAAATAAAATTGGTTCACAAATATCAAAAGCTGAAAGTACAAAATTAGAAAGTGAGTTGAAATATCGAACGTTATTTGAAAATGCGATTGACGGTATTATTTATATAAATATGCAAGGAAAACTTACTGCATTAAATAGTTCATTTGCAAGTATGCATGGTTACTCAATAGAGGAGATGAATGGAATGGAATTGACTGAGCTTGATACAATTGAAGTGAGAAAACACATTCCTGTTAGAATGAAGTCGCTTCGTGAGCAAAATAGTATTCATTTTGAAACGGAGCACTATCATAAAGATGGTCATATTGTATATTTTGATGTAATAGCAAATATTATTAAAGTTAAGGATGAGGAGTATGTAGTGGCTTTTCATAGAGATATGACCGAGCGAAAAAAGTCTGAAATGTTGTTGAAAGAGAAAAATGAAGAAATTGCTAATCAAAATGAAGAATATCAACAATTGAATGAAGAACTTATAAGTGTTAACGAAGAATTACTTAAGGCAAAAATTAAGGCTATAGATAGCGATAAATTAAAAACGGCATTTCTTGCTAATATGTCACACGAAATTAGAACCCCATTGAATGGAATAATGGGTTTTATTGAATTGTTGCATAGAAAGAAAAATACTGATGAGAAAAAAGCTCAATACATTGATATAATTAATAGTAATAGTAGTCAGTTAATATCAATAATTGACGATTTAATTGATATTGCAAAAATAGAATCTAATCAATTAAATATATCTATTGAGACGACTGATGTTGGTAATTTATTGTCTGAAATATTCTTTTCTTATAGTATTAAATTGTCAAAAACTAGGTTTGAAACTTCATTAATATTAGATAATGAAAATACTACTTGTATTGTTGCAACAGACAAAAATAGACTAAAGCAAATAGTTGAAAACCTGTTGAATAATGCAATTAAATTTACAAGTAATGGCGAAATTCATTTTGGTTTCACCAAAAAAAGTGATTTTTTAGAATTTTATGTGAAGGATAATGGGATAGGGATTGAAGAAATTAATCTTGAAAAAATATTCGATAGATTTTGGCAAGTTGAAAAAGGAATGACTCGCAAATATGGAGGAACTGGAATAGGCTTGTCTATATGTAAGGCATTTATCGAAAAACTTGGTGGTAAGATTTGGGTAGAATCTGAAGTAATGGTTGGTAGTACTTTTTATTTTACAATTCCAATTAATAAAAATGATACAATTGTTGAAAAAATTCAAATAAGAAAAAGTATGAAAATTTCTGATGATTTTAAAAATGCGTCGGTGCTTATTGCTGAAGATGAAGACATGAACTATTTCTTCTTTGAAGAAAGCTTAGAAGATTTTAATGTTAAAATTATTCGAGCAAAAAATGGTAATGAGGCAGTTGAAATTGCAAAATCAACTCCTGATTTAAAATTGATTTTGATGGATATTAAAATGCCAATTATGAATGGCTACGAAGCCACCCGATTAATAAAACAAATAAGACCAGAACTACCTATTATTGCTCAAACTGCTTATGCTCAAATTGGTGACAGAGAAAAGGCTATTGAAAGTGGATGTGATGATTATATTTCAAAACCTGTTAATATGGACATGTTTAATAGTTTGTTAACTAAATATTTGTCTTGATTATTAATCTGAAATAAGTTGACCTTTTATTCTATTTAAGCCTGCTTTTGCTTTATGTTCGATGCTATTTTTGTATAATTTGTTTTTGGATTTTAAACAAAGTAAATAATTGTCTTCTGAAAGTTTATAATTAGAAGTTTCTTCATATATAATACCTAAATTCATAAATGCAACTGCACAATAATAGTTTGTTTGAGTGTTAAATTGGTTAATTAATTGATTATAATATTTAATAGCAACTTCTTTATTATCAGTTTTTTGAGCACTCCTTGCTAATCTATAAAGTATTTCATCTTGATAATTAGCAAGTTGTTTTTTGCTTAAATTATTGTTCAGAATTGAGTCTGATTTTTTGTAATATCCGCCGTCAAAAAATAAACGAGCTTTAAGTAAATCAACATTTTCACGGTTATAATGATTAATTTCATTTATTGCTTGCAAATCTGCATCAAATTGAGATGTCCCCAAGCTTTTTGTCAGTTCAATATTTTTTGAATACTTTTCTTGATTAAAATAGATTAAATAATACCAAGATAGCTTTTGATAAGCTGTTTTTATGAAATTTTTTCCTTCAAATGTATTTACAAAATTCTCTAAATAAATATTTGCGTTTGTGTCTAACTTATAAAGTTTTGTAAGGCCAATCAAATAGTCAAAGTAATCAATTTTATATTCTTCTGTTTGTTTGTATTTGACTAAAATTTCTGAAGCTAATTTTGATTTTCCATGATGAGCAAGGCTAACTAAATATGAAATTCTTACAAGTGAGTTTTCAAGATTTAATTGTTTTATATTAATATTATTAGTGTTTTCTTCAGCAAACATATCGCTGATAATAATTCTTAAAACCTGATATTCTATTGATTTTGCTGAATTTTCATTAATATATTTTAGATATTTTAAATTTATGAAATTAACCCCAGTATTAATATCGCCTTTTATTCCAATAAAATCTGTAAGCCATAAATACTCATCAGGAATAGCACCAAAAATAATTTTA
>MEND01000286.1:17837-18218 GCA_001768975.1 Bacteroidetes bacterium GWA2_31_9
TCTGTAAGATTTGTAAAAATTAAAAGAGCCACTAACTGTTTCGCCCATTTTAAATTTAATAATTGCTAAATGAAAGTACATTTCAGAAATTACAGAATAATATTCTGGCGTTTCAGGATTTTCTTTCTCAATTAAATTAATGGATTCTGAAAAGTTACTTTTATATTCAGTATAATCTCTTTCTTTTTCATTCAATAAGACTTTTAAAAACAATATGTTATTGTTTAAATAATTTCTGAATCTATTATCTGTATTTTCTTGATTTATTAATATTTCAGCACAATTAAACTGTAATTCATAAATGTTTTTTAAAGCATTCTTACAATTATCATTTATTATAATTGAAGAAAATATGTTAGAAGTTAATAATAGTAATAACGA
>MEND01000287.1:0-7101 GCA_001768975.1 Bacteroidetes bacterium GWA2_31_9
AATGGATTAATACTCCCTATTTCGATACTTACCAATCCATTGGCATTTGTTGTTGGATTATGTGTTTCAACATAAACAACTGCACCGCTTGCAGAGCCTTGCAAAATACTAATTTGCATTCCTACTGTTTGGTTTGTAACCAATTGGTCGCTACTATTTCGTATAACAGCCTGATAGCTCATTTTTTGTGGTGACTGAGCAAACACATTAGCAGTAATCAAAACTGCAACAATTAATGTAAAAATTTTTCTCATAAGAATTTATTTTTTGATTATTTTAAATGTTTTTACTGTTTTTTGATTGTTTGTTACATTCAATAAATAAGTTGATTTTGGGAGCTCTTCCAATTTAATGCTTGTGATATTGCTTGAAAGTTTGTTTTTTTCTAAAAGTTTACCATCCATGTCAAACAATTGATAAGATAAGGTAGAAGTATCAACATTATCAACTTTTAAAGTAAGAAAGTCAACAGTTGGGTTTGGATAAATCGAAAATTCTAGATTAATGTTTGTAACATCAATTCCTATTGTTGTTGAAATTTCGTAAGGTTGTTGTACACCTTGTGAAACCGATCCATTAGTTCCAGTATTTGTTGTGTAAACAACCTGACCTAAAGAGTAACTTGCTGTTCCTCCTGTACCTGAAGCTTCTCCTCCAGTTACTGGAATGGTTTCTTGAGCCTGTAATCCTACTACTCCTAAATATAGAAATAATGCAGTAAATTTTAATTTTTTGTGTTTCATTTTTTTTAAATTTTTAAATCGGTACTAAATTACTATAATTAATATTCTTATTCAATCTTTTTTTAATCATTTTACTAAATTTAACTTTACAGTTTATAATTTTTGATAAAGTAACAAGTAAAATTTTCTTATAATTTAATTGTTTTATAGTATTTATTAAACTACGTTAAAACACCTACTTTAAAATCAATCCCTCATTGTTAATAACAATCTAATATTTTTAATTGCTAATAAGCTGATTTTAAAATAAATTTGTTTTTCAATGTATCATTTAATGAAAAAATTATTACTGATTTTAATGTTGCTTATTGCTAGCATTGTAATGCATTCCTGTGCAATAAAATCTATCCTATTTCCAGAATATAAAGCAATTTTAATATCACCAGATTCAATTTATCTTGAATCTCTTGAAAATTTCATTATTGAAGATTCTATCGAAGAACCTTCGTTGTCTGAAAACATTGATACTACAAGAATATACTATTTTCAAAAAAAGAAATTAATTGACATAATCAATACTCGTTTAGATTTAAATATTGACTGGAAAAATAATGCAATTATTGGTGAAGCAATTTTGACATTAAAACCACACTTATTTCCACAAAATGAAATAAAAATAGACGCTAAAGGTTTCAAAATAAACAGAGTAGCTCTTGAAGCAGATTCTATTTCAACAGATTTACAATACGATTACGATAACAAAGTAATTACAATAAAGCTTGATTTTATTGTAAAAGAACCTATAAAGATTCTTATTGATTATATCGCTTATCCTGATTCACTTTTTGCAAAAAATCTTATTAAAAACAAATATCAAGGTGCATATTTTATAAACTCCGATGGAAGCGACAAGGATATTCCGAAACAAATCTGGACTTTAAACGAAACAAGTGCTGCATCGTGCTGGTTTCCAACAATTGATTCACCTGACCAAAAAATGACTCAGGATGTGTTTATTACAGTCGAAAAAAACCAAACTGCAATTTCAAATGGCGAATTAGTTTACTCAACTCTAAATCATAAAAAAGACAGTACAAAAACTTTCTATTGGCGAATGTCACAACCTCATTCTCCGTATCTTACCTGTATTGTTGTTGGAGATTTTCAAATCAAAACTGAAAAATATAAAAATACCGATTTAGTATATTACACATCAAACGATTACAACGATTCTGTTAAATACATATTTGGAAAAACTCCTGAAACAATTCAATTTATGGAAAATTTAACAGGAATTAGTTATCCATGGAAAAGATACTCGCAAGTTGGTGTTTTTGGTTTTGAGTCTAATGGAATGGAAAACACCGGATTAAGCGTGTATGGAAGCGACATTGAAACAAATTCGATTCAGCGAAATGATGATAATAACGAACAAACTATTGTACACGAAACTGCACATCAATGGTTTGGCGATTTAGTTACTTGTAAATCGTGGTCGCAGCTAGCATTAAACGAAGCTTTTGCAACTTATTCGGAGTTGCTTTGGACTGAAAAAAATTATTCGCAATCAGATTGCGAAGCACTTATAAATGACTGGATTGGCGAAACAGAAGCCATTATTTCCATTAACAATAGACCAGTTATTACAAACTATTTTACCGACCCTGACATTGAGCTTTTTGATGCAATTTCATATGAAAGAGGAGCAATGAACTTGCACACGTTACGTTATTATTTAGGCGATTCTATATTTTTTAAATCAATTAAACAATATGTTTCTGATTACAAATTCAGCAATGTTGACATTTTTGACTTAAAAAAATCATTTGAAACTGTTTCTGGTGAAGACCTATATTGGTTTTTTAATCAATGGTTTTTATCTAAAACTATTCCTGAAATAAATTTAAGTTATATTTATAATGATTCTACAAAAATTACTGAAATAGAACTAGTTCAAGAAAATGTAACTGATTTTAATAAGTTATTTGTTTTGCCAATAAATATTTTAATTGCTTCTGGAAATGACGTTATTTCAAAAAAAGAAACGCTAACACATAAAACCACAAAGTTTAAATACTCTTTCAAAGAAAAGCCATTGTTTGTATGTATCGACAAGTACTCTCTCCCATTATCAAAAATTGAATATCCGGAAATGAATACAAATAAAATTGCTTTAAATAAAAATATAAATGATTTAACCCGACTAAATTCTCTTGATTTTATTTCAAATGATTCAATTAAAAATCTGACATTTAAACAATTGCTCAGCGATAACAATATAAATCTTAAGTTAAAAGTTTTAGGTTTATTGAAAAACTATAAAATTAATGACAGTATTTTCATTGCAGACTTTAATCCTTTACTAATTAAACTTTTGAACGAATCCAAAAATGTTGATATACTTGTTTCAGCTTTTTCAGCATTATCAGATTATCCATTTGACAAATCAATTGAAACAATTTCCAATTCTCTTATAGACTCTTCTTACAATGTAAAATTTAGCTATTTGGAATATCTTCTTAAAACGAACTTAGAACTTGGAATCAAAAAATGCGAAACGCTTGAACAATCTAAGGATAAAAACATTAAATTGATTTTAGCATTGCTCTATTCAATGTATGGAAGCGAAAAAAACGAAGCATTTTATAAAGAAAATCTTACAACAATTAATCATAAAAAATTTAACGAAATGCTTAGTTATTATTTTGATTATGTTGCCAATAAAGGCGATTCGATTGCATTAAATTCTATTGATTTTATTACCGAATTAAATAAAAAAACTAGCTCAACTTACATTAAAAAATCGCTAAAAATATTTGCACAAAACCTATTAGCCAATTACTCAAAAAAAG
The DNA here is from genome assembly GCA_001768975.1 of Bacteroidetes bacterium GWA2_31_9. Lineage (GTDB taxonomy): Bacteria > Bacteroidota > Bacteroidia > Bacteroidales > GWF2-33-38 > GWA2-31-9. The sequence goes on from MEND01000287.1 coordinate 3,536, forward strand.
CAGAATTTAGTCCGCAAATGGAGGCTATTATGAGGAAGTGTAAAGAATTTAATGAGTTATAAATTTAGAGATATTTTTCATAAAATTTTCTTACTTCTGAATGCTCAACAACCCTTCCTTCTGCTATATCTTTTAACCCTCTTTCGATAGAAGCTTTTCAGTTTCTGAAATATAATCCCACCAATCAGAATCTTCTGCTATTTTAACTAACTTGATTAGCTTTGTGTCCTGAATATTTGTTATCCATTCGATAAACTGATATTTTTTTGCTTGTACGTTCATCTTTAATAATAGCTTTTTATAAAAATAAATAAAAAATTCAAGAAAGAAAAGTAAATTAATCTATAATTTTTCTTTCTAAAATGCAGTAAAATAATCATTACCTGTTTAAAACAGATAACTGCTTTTGTGTATTTGGACTGATTTTGAATGTATTTGATAGCTCCTCAAATATTTTACAAACAATTTGTTAATCTAAATAATATTTTTATTTTTGTAAATACATTAATGAAAAAATGAAGAAAAAACTAAAAATAACAAAATAAACAATTTAGATATGCCAACAATTTTAAATGTTAATGGCTTTAAATTCAAATTTTATAGTAATGAAAATAGGGAACTACCACATATTCACATAACTAAAGGAAATGCAAATACAAAAATTTGGCTAGAACCAGATATTATAATTGCATACAGCTATAATTTTTCTTCAAGAGAACAACGTGAAATTGAAACATTAATAAAACAAAATTATCAAACTTTAATAAACTCATGGTATGAATACTTTGGATAAAATAAAAAATAAAAAATCAGATAATATTGTTGATAAGCTAATTTTTGAGAAGGGCTTGAAAATTAAAACAATTTTCATTGTTAGCGACTTAGATTTAATGATTATTGTTTTAAATAATAAAAAAATATTAAATATTCAATTGACTGATTATCCAAAACTTAAAAATGCTAATAAAAATCAATTAAATAATTGGAAATTAATAAGTGGTGGAATTGGAATTGAGTGGGAAGATTTAGATGAGGATTTATCGTTGAAAGGATTTATTGAAACTTATGCTTATCAAACAGCTATACAATCTATTAATCAAAATGAATATTTATTTACTTGAAAGTTTGTAAATTAACTAAATTAAATTCAAAGCTTTAATTGGTAAATTAAACTATTAACAACATTTAAAAAAAAGGAGGTACCCCACAATAAATCAATACTGTGTCAAGGTTCAAAACCCTGTTACAGTTTTTTTTATAAACTTTTAAACTTATCAACTCTTCAACTTTTAAACCCATCAACTTTTCAACCTATAACCCCATCAACTCAACAACTTATAAACTTATTTAACATTAGAATTTACAACCTGATAACCAATCAACTTATCATATCGTGAGGAATTTTCTCGTAAATAAACCAAAATCAAATACTCATTTTCGGTTTCGTAATGCGAACCATCAATAAATGTATTATCGGCTAAATTTGTTCCGTCTTTTACAAAAGCATATTGATAATTATAATAACCTTGTTTCAACTTCAACGAAAGCTCGTATTGTTTTTTCTCAAAGTTATAATTCATCTTGTTTTCGGGAATAAATTGCCAATTATTGAATCCGCCAATTACATAAATATTTCCATCAATTAAAGGATAATCATAAGGAAGCGTATAGTTTACAAAAACATAATCAGCATCTGTTTCACTATCTTCACCTTCCTGTATTTTTACGACATATTTTCCATTTAAATCGGAATTAAAAATGTAATTCTTAAATCGTAATGGACTATCCTGAACTAAATCGACATAATAAAATGGCTTTCGATATTCAATCCCAGCTATTCTTTCTGCTTGATAACGAATACTTTTAATATCGAAATAATGATACTCAGTTCCAGCTGTAAAGCAATTTCCTTCGGTATTATTATAATTGTATTCATTATTGCTAATAAACAAAGGCTTTAAACCCGAAATACAATTATCCCATCTGAAATTCTGCAAAATCACAGTTTTAAGTTCGTTCTGAGGATTTGGAATATTAATCGGTGTCGAAACCTTAAAACTAACTTGCTGGTGTGTTAGTGCTATATCAGGCATCATGGCTCTGTTGCAAGTTGCATCGATTTGAGCTTTTTTCTCAACACATAAAAAACGAGCTGTGACTAGCAAGTTTTCCTCATCAAATCCATCATAAACTTTTATCAGATAATTCCCTGATATTTTAAACTTTACATCATCATTTGGAATTAAAAGGTTGTAATGTGTAAATTTCTGAAAAGTATTAAACGAAAATTTATAATCTCCCAAAATATTTTCTTCAAATCCCTCAAGATAATCATAATACGAAATATCTGACGGTGTCCAGTCCGAATTACAATGAACAATCTTATATCTCAGGTTTTTAACATCTGCATCTAAATCATCGAAGCTTAACTTTATCTGTTCGTTGGAATTTAATTCGATAATTGGGTTTGAAAGCTCCCAACCACTCTTATAAATGAGTAAGGTTTTAATATTGTCCTTATAAATAAAATTTGAATATCTTAGGTAGTTTTCTTTATAAAAATCAGGTACTGAATCAGATAAATTTATTCTTTTATTCGCAATTAAATTAATATTAAAAGCCAACAATATTGTCAATAAGGCTAAAAGCCAACGACGCAATCTATTGAATATTAAAATAATATAAGCATAATCAAAAAACATGTTTTATAATATGTATTAATTTTATGTTAAAAAAAATATGCAAAACTTAAAAAAATTAATTTTGAGCAAATTTAAAAAAATAAAATAGCTAATGGCTAAATCAGTTACTTTAAAAAAGGGTTTAAATATTAGATTAGAAGGTGAAGCTGAAAAAATATTTGTAAAGACTGATATGTCAGACAAATATGCAGTAAAGCCAACCGATTTTCATGGATTAACTCCAAAGCTTCTTGTTAAAGAAGGCGACGAAGTTAAAGCCGGAAGTCCACTTTTTATCGACAAATACAACCCTGAAATTAACTTTGTATCACCAGTAAGTGGCAAAGTTTCTGAAATTAAAAGAGGCGAAAGAAGACGATTGCTTGAAGTTATTATTGACGCATCAAAAGAAATAGTTTACAATAATTTCGATAAAATCGACATTGAAAAAGCTTCAGCAAAAGAAATCAAAGACCAGCTTTTAAAAGCAGGATTATGGCCTTTTATAATTCAACGTCCTTATGGAGTTATTGCAAATCCTTTGCATACTCCAAAATCAATTTTTATTTCAGCATTTGACACAGCACCTCTTGCACCAGATCTTGACTTTGTAATGCAAGACGACGAAGAGTTTTTACAAAAAGGAATAAATGCCCTAAGAAAACTTACAAATGGTAAAATTAACTTAAATGTTAATGGCAATTATAATGTTTCTAAGGTATTTACACATTTAAAGAATGTTGAATTAAATAAATTTGAAGGAATCCATCCGGCAGGAAATCCAGGAGTTCAGATTCATCATATCGACCCTATTAACAAAGGTGAAGTGGTTTGGGTAATTAATCCACAAGATGTTGTTTCTATTGGAAGATTTTTTGAAAAAGG
>MEND01000287.1:7115-11009 GCA_001768975.1 Bacteroidetes bacterium GWA2_31_9
ATAGAATAATTGCATTAACCGGCTCTGAAGTACTTCATCGTAAATATTATAAAACAATTATTGGATGTTCTGTAAAGTCAATTTTAAAAGACAATATCTCAGGAAATAATTTCAGAATAATTTCAGGGAATGTTCTTACTGGTAAAAAAATTGATTTTGAAGGTTTTATAGGCTTCTATGATAATCAGGTTACTGTAATTCCTGAAGGAAATCATCACGAATTTTTAGGATGGGGAATGCCTGGATTTAATAAATTCAGTGCTTCTAAAACATTCTTTTCGTGGCTAATGCCTTCAAAAAAATATAAGCTCGACACAAATATAAATGGCGGTCATAGAGCTTTTGTTATGACCAATCAGTACGAAAAAGTTGTTCCAATGGATATCTATCCACAAATCTTATTAAAAGCTATTTTAGCCGAAGACATTGACAAAATGGAGCAATTAGGAATTTACGAAGTTGTAGAAGAAGACCTTGCATTATGTGAATTTGTATGTACATCAAAAATTGATGTTCAGGATATTTTAAGAAAAGGTCTTGATTTAGTAAGAAAAGAAATGAGCTAGAAGAAGTTTGACGTTTGAAGTTTGAAGTTTGAAGTTTGGGTGTCAAACTCGTAACAACAACAAACGACAAACAACGAACAACAAACATAAAATAGCAAACACAAAACAACAAACAAAACATATATAAATGAAATTTTTACGTAACACACTAGATAAAATTAAGCCTCACGTTCAGAAAGGAGGCAAATTTCAGAAGTTTCGTTCTACTTTCGATGCTTTTGAAACATTCTTGTATGTGCCCGACCATGTAACAAAATCGGGTTCACACATCAGAGATGGAATAGACTTAAAACGTGCAATGAGCGTAGTTGTTATTGCCTTAATGCCAGCTCTACTTTTTGGAATGTGGAATGTTGGTTATCAGCATTTTTTGGCAATTGGGCAGACAGCTGGTTTTTGTGAACTTTTCTGGTATGGCTTTTTGCAAGTATTACCAATTATAATTGTTTCTTACGTAGTTGGCTTGGGTGTTGAATTTATTTTTGCTCAAATCAGAGGGCACGAAGTAAACGAAGGCTTCCTAGTTTCAGGTATGTTGATACCAATGATTATGCCTGTTGACACTCCACTTTGGATGGTCGCAGTTGCAACAATTTTTGCAGTAATAATCGGAAAAGAAGTTTTTGGCGGAACAGGTATGAATATTTTCAATCCGGCACTTCTTGCAAGAGCTTTCATATTTTTTGCCTATCCTTCAAAAATTTCAGGCGACTTTGTATGGGTTTCGGGCTTATCTGACAGCACAACTAAAGTAGTAGATGGTTTTTCGGGAGCTACTCCTATGGGACTAGCAGGTCAAGGTCAATTCGATAAAATTCCTGATTTCTGGACAATGTTTATAGGAAATATTCCAGGTTCAATTGGAGAAACATCAAAAATTGCAATTTTAATAGGAGCAGCAATCTTAATAATATCTGGAATTGGAAGTTTTAGAATTATGCTTTCAACTATATTAGGTGGTTCTGCTATGATTTATATTTTCAATTTATTTGCCGCAAATCCATATATGGAAATTTCCCCTTTAGTTCAATTAAGTATGGGAGGGTTCTTGTTTGGAGCAGTATTTATGGCTACCGACCCTGTATCAGCATCACAAACAAGTACTGGAAAAATTATTTACGGATTTTTAATAGGAATGATTGCAATGCTTATTAGAGTTTTAAATCCTGCATATCCTGAAGGTATGATGTTGGCAATATTAATGATGAATATGTTTGCTCCTCTTATTGATTACTACGTAGTTGAAGCAAATATTAAACGCCGATTGAAAAGGGCTAAACTTTCATCTATTAAATCTTAATTTAAAAATCAAGAGATTATGAATACAGAAAAAAATAGTTATATATTTATTTATTCAACTATAATGGTTTTAGTAATTGCAGCAGCCTTAACAGTAGTTGCATTGCAATTAAAACCAGCTCAAGAAAATAATATTCGTATTGAAAAAATGCAGAATATTTTACAATCAGTTAAAATCCCATCCACTCCTAAAGATGCAGAAACTATTTATAAAGAAAAAATTACTGAAACGTTTGTAATTAATACACAAGGAAATATTGTTGAAGGGAAAAATGCTTTTGATATAAACCTTGCTGACGAATTAAAAAAGGAAAATGATGCTGAAAGGTTATTTCCAGTGTTTGTATGTTCTCCTAATAAGAATGATACTGTAAAATATTTTATTGTTCAACTTCGAGGTAAAGGCTTATGGGGTCCTATTTGGGGCTATATGTCATTTAATGCTGATTTAAACACAGTTTATGGTTGTATGTTCGACCATAAAGGCGAAACACCTGGATTAGGTGCTGAAATAAATACTGCTGTTTTTCAATCGCAATTCGTTGGAAAAAAGATTTTTGATGAAAATAATAAGTTTGTTTCAATAGCTACTGTAAAAGGTGGAACAAAAGATGATGACCCACACGGAGTAGATGCTATTTCTGGAGGTACAATAACAAGCAAAGGTCTTGAAGCTATGATTTATGACTGTTTAAAAGCTTATGAATTGTACTTAACTAATAATAAAAAATAATACAAATATATGGCACAGGTTAAAAATTCAAAATTATTAGCTAATCCGTTAAATCTTCAAAACCCTGTTACAGTACAGGTTTTGGGTATTTGTTCTGCATTAGCAGTTACAGTTCAAATGAAACCTGCATTCGTAATGGGTTTATCTGTAACTATTGTTACAGCATTTTCAAGTTTAATAATATCAGCTTTACGAAATACAATTCCAAATAGAATTAGAATTATTGTTCAATTAGTTGTTGTAGCGGCATTAGTTATTATTGTTGACCAACTTCTTAAAGCATTTTTGTATGATGTAAGTAAACAATTATCTGTATTTGTAGGTTTGATTATTACAAATTGTATATTAATGGGACGATTAGAAGCCTTTGCAATGGGAAATAAACCATTTCCTTCTTTTATTGATGGAATTGGAAACGGATTAGGTTATTCTATAATTTTATTATCTATTGCTTTCGTTAGAGAATTATTAGGTTCTGGCAGTATTTGGGGCTTCAAAATAATACCACCCGTATTTTATCAACTTGGCTACGAAAACAATGGACTTATGATATTACCTCCTATGGCAGTTATTTTAATAGGAATTATTATTTGGATTCAGCGAAGTTGGAAAAAAGAATTAATTGAAAAATAAACTTTAGTAAAAGATAAGATATGGAATTATTTAACATGTTTATAAAGTCAATTTTTATTGACAATATGATATTCGCATTCTTTTTAGGAATGTGTTCTTTTTTGGCTGTTTCTAAAACAGTTAAAACATCACTTGGACTTGGTGTAGCAGTAATTTTTGTATTATTAATAACTGCACCATTCAACTGGGTAATTTATCACTATTTATTAAAAGCTGGTGCTTTAGTTTGGATTGATGCCAGTTTTGCAGATGTTGATTTAAGCTATTTAAGCTTTTTAGTGTTTATTGCAAGTATAGCTGCTATTGTTCAATTAGTTGAAATGGTAGTTGAACGATTTTCGCCACCACTTTATAATGCTCTGGGTATATTTTTACCACTAATTGCTGTAAATTGTGTAATTCTGGCAGTAGCATTATTCGTTCAAGAAAAAGAAGACCAGTCGCTTATGGGATTATCTGCATTAGAAGTTACAATTTATGCTGTTGGTTCTGGTCTTGGATGGTTTTTAGCAATTGTAAGCATGGCTGCAATTAGAGAAAAAATTAAATATTCAAATGTTCCTGCACCTCTACGTGGACTTGGAATTACGTTTATACTGACAGGATTAATGGCAATTGCATTTATGGGACTTATGGGAATAAAACTATAATTTTATTCAACAT
>MEND01000288.1:0-8701 GCA_001768975.1 Bacteroidetes bacterium GWA2_31_9
AGTTGAGGTAACATTTGCAGCCTGACTGCCTGTGAAAGTTGGGTCGGTTTCTGTTATTGTACCAGTATAGTTATCTGCTGTTTTTGCGTGTAAGGCATAAGGAACGCTTAATAGTTGACTGATACCTGTAATTGTGTAGTTGGTTCCACCTGTTGGGTCTGTTTCTGTTTTAATAAAATAGATGTCATTTGACCAGTCAATAGTATTAAACCCTGATTGACCACCAATTTCAATACTTATTAATCCATTTGCATTAGTTGTTGGAGTTTGTGTTTCCAAATACACAACAGTTCCATTTGAAGAGCCTTGTAAAATGCTGATTTGTATTCCGATTTGTTGATTAGTTACTAGTTGGTCGATACTATTACGAATTACTGCCTGATAACTCATTTTTTCAGGGCTTTGTGCCCAAACTGTTGCAGTAAATATCATTGCTGCAAGAATAGTAAATAATTTTCTCATGTTTTTTCTCCTTATTTTTTAATTATTTTAAATGTTTTTACTTTTTTATTTCCTTCGACAACTTTTAAGAAATAGGTTGCTGGTACAAACTCACCCAATGAAATGTTTGTATTTTTTTCTGTAATTTTTTCGTTTTCCAAAAGTTTTCCGTTCATGTCGTAAAGCTGATAGCTCATTGATAGGATGTTGAGTGTAGTCGAAGCATCAACTTTTAACTGCAAAAAGTTGCTGGTAGGGTTTGGGAAAGCCGAAACTGTCAGATTTATTACTTTTGTTCCATCAATTACAGTTAGTTCTGAAATTTCAAATGGTTGCTGTGTACCTTGTGCTACTGAACCATTTGTTCCTGTGTTTGTTGTATAAACTACTTGTCCGATGGAATAACTCGTTGAACCACCACTTCCCGAAGCGTTACTGCCTGTGGCAGGTAGTGCTTCTTGTGCCTGTAGTCCAGTAAGTCCAAGTCCTAATAAGAGTAAGGCACTAAATTTTAATTTTTTTTGTTTCATTTTTTTTATTTATAAAGTCTATTTCAAAGTTAATTTATCTTTTATGAATGACTTTTCATTGCTTACTTTTTGCTAACATAAAATCTAAATTAATTGAAATAGTAAGAGCTTATTTTGTAATTCTTAACTTTGTATTTAATTATTGTGGTTTTTATAATGAGACTATTTGCTGTAATATTTTTTTTATTTACATTTTTAAGCCTTAATGCAAATGTTACTGTTTTAAAAGATAGCACTGCTAGTGTTAGTTTGTCTCCATTTCTTACCTATTCAATTGACTTATGCAATAATTTGAATTTTAATGATATAATCAATAAAAAAATTATTTGGCAACAATTCAAAAATGGTCAAACTCCAAGTATGGGAGTTGTGCGAGAACCTTATTGGTTTAAATTTCAATTAATAAATCAAAGCAATAGAAAAGAATGGTATCTGACTATTGACTATTATACACTTGATAGTGTTTCAATTTTTGTTTGCGATACATCAGACAACCTGATTTATAAAAAGATAAAAGGTATTTTATGTAAAAATAATAATGAAAAACAACGAGTTCCATTATTTAATTTGAATATTGAAAAAGAACAGAAACTTAATGTCTATATAAGAATTTCTACTGTCTCTTACATGGTTGTACCTATAAAAATTTCAACCCCAGAACACTTTTTCATAAGCGAAAATTTCAGCAAAAATGGCTTTTTACCAGCTTATGGAATATTAATAGCAGCAATAATTTTTAATATATTCTTGTTTTTTATAAGTCGTGAGAAAGCATTTCTTTTTTTAAGTCTTTCTGTAATTTGTAGCATTATACATTATGCATCTATAATGGGTGTTTTATATGAATTAACAAACCTTTCAAATCCAGTTTTATATCGAAATGCTCGATGGATATTTTCTGGTTTGGCTTTGGCACTTCACATTATTTTTGTAATTTATTATCTTGATTTAAAAAAGTACAGAAAAATCTTATTAATTGAATTTGCTCTGTGCGGTTATTTCTTGCTTTATTCTTTTATTTCAGTATTTAGTATTGTATCTCCAGTTATCTTAAATAATTTGATATTTACAAATACCATAATCTTTGGCATAATTCAGGTTTGTATTGGGATATATTGCTTAATAAAGAAAAACAATCATTCAAAGTATTATGTTGCTTCGTTTTCGCCATTTATTATTTCGTCTATTACTTATATGGGAATGCTTTATGCTTGGTTCGAGCCAAATCCTATATTCAACAATATGGGACTTTATGCATCATCTGTCTTTTTATTGATTTTGACAATCGGAATTACTGAAAAAGTATCTGCATTGAAACGCGAAAAATCAAGAGCAAATCAATTAGATATTGATAAAAAAGAACTTGAAAAGGAAATTGCCATAAGAAAATCTTTCGAAATAGCTTTAAATGAAAGCGAAATGCGTTTCCGAAAACTATTTGAAATGTCGCCATTACCAATCTTATTAACAGAATTGGAATCAGGAATTATAGCTGATATGAATATTGCTTTCACTGAATTTTCAAATATTAGCCGAAATCAATTAATCGGAAAAACAACTTACGACTTAGGCTTAATTGATTTCAAGAAAAGAGAATTACTGTATAACCTTGTTTTAAAAGATGGTCATGTTCAATCACTCGAAGTTGCTGTTAATGTAAAAAATGAAAAACGAATTGTGCTATTATTTATGTCAACATTAGAACTAGCTCAAAAAAAATACATAATTACAGTAGTTTCAGATATTACAATTCTAAAGGAAAACGAACAGAAATTAAGAGATTTGAATATTACTAAAGATAAGTTTTTATCTATAATTGCTCACGACCTTGTAAACCCATTTCATGCAATTATGTTATATAGTAAAGAATTGAAAGTTTATACTGCAAACAATGAAAGAGCAACAACCTATAATACAAATCTTATACATACAGCCCAAAACACATATAATTTACTTCAGAATTTACTTACATGGGCAAGAACTCAAACAGGGCAAATATCATTTCATCCACAAAAAATAAGTGTAAAAGAAATTGTATCTGAAACTGTAGAGTATGCAATGAATATGGCAAATACAAAGCAAATTGATATTATAAACGAAATTGACACCGATACATTAATTGAAGCCGACCTTCAAATGATAAGTGTAGTTATGAGAAATCTTATATCGAATAGTATAAAATTTACATTTAATAATGGATTTGTTAAAATACAATTCGCAGAAAATGAAGACAATATTGTTTTATCTGTTGTAGATAATGGAGTAGGAATGGAACAACAGGATATAAATAAATTATTTAATCTATATGAAACAACACAAAAGCCAGGTACTGTTGGCGAAGCTGGAACCGGACTCGGACTAATTATATGTAATGAGTTTGTTAAATATCACAAAGGCTCAATTTCGGTTAAAAGCAAATTAGGCGAGGGTAGCACATTTTCAATAATTTTACAAAAAAATAAAAATGAGTAATACGATTTTAATTGCAGACGATGCAATGGTTAATCTTGTTTTAATGCGAGATTTTCTGATTGATTGCGGATATAATGTAGTTGAAGCTAAAAACGGAAAAGAAGCTTTTGAACTAGCTCACAAATATAAACCCGATTTAATATTAATGGATTGGCAAATGCCCATAATGACTGGAGTCGAAAGCCTAGTGTTATTAAAACAAAATGCAATTACCAAAGAAATACCGGTTATAATTGTAACAGGAATAGCAACAACAGTTGAACATTTACAAGAAGCATTTGATAAAGGTGCAATCGACTTTATTAAAAAACCATTTGAAAAGATTGAACTATTAGCCAGAGTAAATTCAATGCTCACATTTATAAAATATTATAAATTGGTTATTGAACAAAAAAACAAAGAGCTTTCAATGTCGATGTTACAATTAAATAGGCTAACTGAACTACATAATCAGATAACAAAAAAAATGAAAAATTTGAGCGATTTGAGTCCTGATTCAAAACAAATAATTAATGACATAACGGGAAACATTTCAGTACAGTTATTAAATGAAGCATGGAATAGATTTGAAAATTATTTTACAGAAATTCGACCCGATTTTTATAATAATCTTGCTAAAGCACATAACAACTTAACTCCATCTGAATTAAGACTTTGTACCCTTTTGAGCTTAAATATGGATTCGAAAGAAATTGCCACATTCACTCATCAGGAATACAATAGTGTAAGAGTATCTAGGTCAAGACTGCGAAAAAAAATTGGTCTCAGCGATACCGACAATTTGGTTAATTATCTTATGACATTTTAAATGACGAATTTTGTTACGGTATTATCTTATCATTTGTAGAACTTTCCGCAATTTTTCTTTTATGAATATTTAACTTGTTAAGAATCAACAGATATAATATGCAAATAAAATAGGCTAATATAATTCCATAAACAGCTCCAATTACTGGAAATGTAAAATTTACAATCAAATAAAAAACTAAAATATTGCTTACCGCATAAGAAAGATGTTTTAGTAGTACCGGATATATTCTGCCATTATATAAAAAAGCTAATATTATTAATAACGGACATAATATGGTTGGAAATGATGCAATCAACCCTGCCCATTTTGTGCCTATAAAACCTGCTGAACCAGTAATTAACAGAACAATTGATGAGGTAAGTATAATTCTAAAAAAAATATTACTAAAATTATTTGTTTTAATAACAATATTATAACTATCAGAAACTTTTCTATAAAAAACAAAAGCAAAAAATACTCCTGACAAGAAAATTACAATGCTTAATATGAAGTTAATTTTTATAAAAGAAAGAATATAACTTGTAAATAAATAAAAAGTTAAGCCTGTTGTCAGCGAAAGAATAACTCTATAAATATTCTTTGTAAATTTATTTTTCCCACCTAAATAAAATCCAATTCCAAAAGCAATTGTACTTATCATTCCTGCAATTCCATAAGGTAATGAAGTTAATACAAAATCAATCCCATGTTCGTAACTGTAAAAAGAAATCATTATTCCTGTTCCGAGCGGAAGTCCAGTTATTATACCACCAAGTTTAGGGTTTCGTTCCGAAATATATACAAGAGTTAGAACTATTATTACAGAAACAATTATTTTAATAAGAATAAGCATATTACGAAAAATTGGTTTGCGAAATTACTATAATTTATGGTTTTGTTATAAATCAAATTAATGTATAAATATGTAAGTTCTCAATAGTAGGTTGTATTATCTAAACAAAAGAACATTTGAAAATCGAAATTAAAGAAAACACTGTCGCATCGAGGGTTTTACTTCGTTATTCTTCATACGTTGTTCTATTATTCGATTGTTCAAAATGACTTTTTCCAAGTAGTTATTGAGAAGTTACATTTATATCAATCAAAAATAGATGTTCGTAAAACATAAACTTTAATATAAAAAAAAATACATAAAAACATTAAAAGCTTAAATAAAAATATTTACTTTAGTGAAAGTAAATCCAAATAAAATGTATAAAATAAATCTAATTTTATTATTAGCAGTTAATCTGCTTGTAATTAGTGCTTTTGCTCAAAATGTAGCAATAACTGACGACGATACTTATGTTGCAAGTAGTTCGGCAATGCTTGATGTAAAATCTGTGAGTAAGGGTTTTTTGATTCCTCGATTAACTACAGTACAAAGAACATCTATAACATCACCATCTACGAGTTTGTTAGTATTTGACACAAATTTGAATAGTTTTTATTTTTGGAATGGAACAGCGTGGACAAATCTAACTTCTGGTAGTGCAAGTGGAATTTGGGCATATAATTCACCTAATGTTTATTTAAATAATGCAACCGACAAATTAGGTGTCGGAACATCTACACCAAAAGGCAAAATGGAAGTCAAATCAGATGTGTCTTTAGGTATTGATGATCCTATTTTTCAGGTAGTTAATAATAATGGCGATACTGTATTTGCAGTTTTTCAATCTGGAGTTAGAGTAAATGTTGAAGATGGTGTTGGGAAAGCAACAGGAAGCAAAGGCGGTTTTGCAGTTGGCGGTTTTAGTCCTTCAAAAGGTTTAGTAACAAACGAATTTCTAAGAGTTACTCCCGATAGTGTAAGAATTTATATTGAAGACGACCCTGCAAAAGCAACAGGCAGCAAAGGTGGATTTGCAGTTGGTGGATTTAGCCCATCAAAAACTACTGTCGCTAATTATATGGATATGACTCCACAAAATTATTTTATAGGACATGAAGCAGGTATATATAATGGAACAGGAATTAGTAATTTGTTTTTAGGTTTTAATGCTGGAAAAGCTAATTCTGGTGGAAATAATAATATTTACATGGGGCATTATTCTGGTTTGTCTGCTGTTGATTGTTCACATAATGTTTTTTTAGGTTCTGAGGCAGGTAAATTTACTAATAATACTTATGGTTCAGGAGCTTATGGTTCGTATAACGTTTTAGTAGGAAGAAGTGCCGGATACACTAATACAAATGGTTATTCAAATGCTTTTTTAGGAGATCAAGCTGGATATTTTAATACATCAGGATATTATAATACATTTTTAGGTGCAGAAAGTGGCTTGTCTAATACAACTGGAACAGAGAATATTTACATTGGATACAGAAGTGGTCCAAATGCAAATGCAATTGTAACTCCTCCGTCAGGGCATGGCACAGGAGGAAATAATATTTGTTTAGGAAATAATAGTGGGGTTAGTATATCAAGTGGTTATAATAATGTTTATTTAGGTTTAAATACTGGTTTTTCTAATACAATAGGCAATACAAATTTGTTTATGGGTAATTATGCTGGCTACGATAATACTACAGGTTCTAATAATATTTTTATGGGAAATTCTGCTGGTTCAAATAACACTACAGGAAGTTTCAATACATACATCGGGGAACAAACTGGATTGAATTGTACTCTTGGTGAAAGAAATATTTATATTGGATATCATGCTGGTTACTCTTCTGCAGAAAGTAACGGATGGGATAATATATGTATGGGTAATTCTGCTGGGTTCAGTATGACAAGTGGATATAATAATCATTTTATTGGATTAGAATCAGGTTATTCTAATACCTCAGGGCAAGACAATGTCTTTATCGGAAAACGAACAGGTTATTCTAACCTTTCTGGTGGAGCAAATGTCTTTTTAGGGACTATAAGTGGATATAATAATACTACAGGACAAATAAATGTTTTTATTGGAAATGAAACTGGTCGCAATAATACAACTGGAGGTTCAAATGTATTCATAGGATATCAAAGTGGATATTCAAACGATAATGGAGGATGGAATTCTTTTTATGGAACATATTCAGGATATAGTAATGTTTCAGGAGAATATAATTTATACATGGGAAATCAAGCAGGAAAAAGCAATGTAGATGGAGTAAGTAATATTTATTTAGGAAATTATGCAGGAGGATTAGGGACTACTGGTAGTAATAATGTATTTATTGGAGATGGAGCGGGTTATGTAAATACTGGCACATACAATACCTTTATTGGTAATGGTTCGGGGTCGCAAAATTTTACTGGTTCAAACAATGTTTTTGTTGGAAATGATGCTGGAAAATATGAGGCTGGTTCTAATAAATTATATATTGATAATACACAGACTTCTACTCCATTAATTTATGGCGATTTTATAACTCGAAATACTGTAATTAATGGAAATTTTAAAGTTACAAATATTTTATATGATAAGGATTCGCAAGCGGGTACAAGCGGACAAGTTCTTTCTTCAACTGGCACTGCAACAGATTGGATTACTTTACCGACAGCACACACAGGAAGCGGAACCGCAAATCAGGTTGCATTCTGGACTGGAGCTTCTGCTTTAAGTAGTAATTCAAAATTATATTGGGATAACACAAATGCAAGACTAGGAATAAATGCAACCCCAAGTTATAAATTTCATGTGGTTGACGATAATACTGGTGGAGATGCTCCTGCTATCTATGGTATTCATGCTGTTACCAATAATTATGGCGTTGGAGTTCTTGGAAAAGGTGGCTATAAGGGTGTTGTTGCAGAAAACACTTCAACCTCAGGTAGTAACTACGGTGTTTTTACAAGCTCTACCGGAGTTGGTACTGGGACTAATTACGGTATATATTCAGAAGCTAGCGGTGGCTCAACAAATTGGGCTGGTTGGTTTGTTGGAAATGTACATGTAACCGGAAACGTAACTAAAAGTGGTGGAACTTTCAGAATTGACCACCCTCTTGACCCTGAAAATAAATACTTATCTCATTCGTTTGTCGAAAGTCCCGATATGATGAATATTTATAATGGCGTTATAATACTTGATGCAAATGGCGAAGCAACTGTTACTTTACCAAATTATTTTAATACTCTTAATAAGGACTATAGATATCAGCTAACTCCAATTGGTGCTTCAATGCCAAACCTTTATGTAAAAGAAGAAGTTAATGGAAATACTTTTAAAATTGCAGGCGGAGAATCAAGTAAAAAAGTATCTTGGGAAGTTACAGGTATCAGACAAGACCCTTATGCAGTAAAATATCCTGTAATAGTTGAAGAAGAAAAACAAGTTCAAGATAAAGGTTTTTACCTAAACCCTGATGTTTATAATTTACCTAAATCAAAAGCTATTTATTCTGAAAGAAAGTAAAGTTTAATCAACATTTATTGACTATTAATCAATCTTATTTGATTTAATGTTGATAAGCATTTATTAGCGATTTTATTTTAGTTAAATTTCGTTAAATTAATTAATCGCTAATATTA
>MEND01000288.1:8774-10917 GCA_001768975.1 Bacteroidetes bacterium GWA2_31_9
AAACATAGCAATAACCGACGACGATACCTATGTTGCAAATAGTTCGGCAATGCTTGATGTAAAATCAGTTAGCAAGGGATTACTGATTCCTAGGTTAACTACTGCACAAAGAAATGGTATAGCTTCTCCTGCTTCGGGACTATTAGTTTTTGATACTAATCTGAATAGTTTTTACCATTGGAACGGAACTAGTTGGACTAATTTAACCTCTGGAAATGCAAACGGAATATGGGAATATAATTCCCCATATGTTTATTTGAATAATTTAAATAATAAGCTTGGAGTTGGAACATCAACACCATTTGGTAAAATGGAAGTAAAATCAGATGTTTCTTTAGGTATAAACGATCCAATTTTTCAGGTAGTTAATAATAATGGTGATACTGTTTTTGCAGTTTATCAACAAGGAGTAAGGGTTAATGTTGAGGATTCTCCTGTAAAAGCAACAAGTAGTAAAGGTGGTTTTGCTGTTGGAGGATTTAGTCCTTCAAAAGGAACTTTTACAAATGAATTTTTGAGAGTAACTCCCGACAGTGTGAGAATTTATATCGAAAATAATCCGGCTAAAGCTACAACAAGCAAAGGTGGGTTTGCAGTTGGAGGTTTTAGTCCATCAAAAACATCTGCTACTAATTATCTTGATTTAACGCCTGATAATTATTTTATTGGACATGATGCAGGGAAATCAATTTCAAATGGAAAATATAACTTGTTTTTAGGCTTTGAATCAGGTAAAAACACTATTAATGTTAATGATAATACATTTTTAGGATACCAATCAGGTTATTCAAATACATCTGGAGAATCAGGAGTCTTTATTGGATATAAAGCGGGATATGCAAATACTAATGGAACTCACAATGTTTTTATTGGACCATCCGCTGGTATTAAAAACATAGGATCAAGTTATAATACTTTTATTGGCATTATGGCTGGAGCAAATGTTACATATAGCTCTTACAATACAATGGTAGGTTGTAATTCTGGGTACGCATTAGAAACAGGTACAAGTAATGCTTTTTTTGGAGTGAATTCTGGATATTTTGTTGAAAAAGGTATAGGAAATACTTTTATTGGAAGTGATTGTGGGAGAGGTGGTTCTCATGTAGTGGGGACTTCCGATCAAGCAGATTACAATTCTGCTCTTGGATTTTATGCAGCTCAAAGTATTACTTCCGGTTGCAATAATGTGTTATTGGGCTATAAATCAGGTCGTAGTATTACTTCTGGTACAAATAATTCGTTATTAGGATTCGAATCAGGATCTTATAATATTTCTGGAAGCGGGAACGTATTTCTGGGTTTTCAGTCTGGTTATTTGAACCAATATGGTGCAAATAGCGTTTTTATTGGGAATCAAGCTGGTTATTCAGAGACAAATTCAAATAAATTATATATAGAAAATACATCTGCCAATTCAGCATCAGCTTTAATTTATGGAGAATTCGACAATAATTTATTGCGTTTTAATGCTAATGTAGGAATTAATATTGCACCTGATCCATCTTATCAATTAAAGGTTTCAGGTAATACAAATATTGCTGGAGATGTCAGTGCTACATCAGTTACTTCTTCAAATATAAATGGTTTAAATTTCGGGAAGATTTTTTTAAATGCAAATGGCTCAATTGTTTCAACAAGAGCAGGAACACACGAATTATATTGGGATAAAGCCAGTGGAAATATAGTAATTAATAATACTAATGCAGATTATTGCGATTATTGGTGTCAATCTCAAAAAGGAGCAGTTACTGCTGGAAATTCTGGAGCAATTCTTCCAAGTACATCAAATAGTATAATAATTTCAGGAGTTAACACTAATGGCAATGGTTTTGAAATTCATTTCGGTCAAGCTGATGGTACAGGAGGTTGGTGTTCAGTTTGGTTGCAATACGCTAATGGTAATTTGGTTGGGCATTATATTATTTATTAATTTTAGCTTTATTTTAAAATTATTTCTTGTCTTTATCAAATCTATTATGTAATTAAAATATAATTTTATATATAAAATATTAGTAATCATATTATCTTTTCCGTTATGAAAAAAATTCTGTTATTCACTCTGTTTTGTGTGCTAATTATTATTAGTTCAACTTTTTTAGTGCTTTCTCAAAACGTTGCAATAACAGATGATGATTCTTAT